>NZ_JAGHEW010000105.1 GCF_017889095.1 Thomasclavelia sp.
AAAATGTTCAAGGAGTTATTGATTATAAAGATGTAAGTTTTGGCTACGGTGATGAAAAAGTTTTAGAAGATCTAAATATTCATATTGATTCTGGCAGATCAGTAGCACTAGTTGGACCTTCGGGTGGTGGTAAAACTACGATTTGTTCTTTACTATTACGTTTTTATGATGTTAGTAAAGGGGCAATTGAAATTGATGGTCAGGATATTAGAAAACTAACTTTAAAATCTTTACGCCAATCAATTGGAATTGTCCAACAGGATGTTTATTTATTTACAGGTTCGATCAAAGAAAATATTTCTTATGGTCGACCAGGAGCTAGTGATGAAGAAATTATTGAAGCAGCCAAAAAAGCCAACATTCATGATTTTATTATGAGTTTGCCTGATGGTTATGACAGTTATGTAGGTGAACGGGGAACTAGATTAAGTGGTGGTCAAAAACAGCGTATTTCGATTGCTCGTATTTTCTTAAAAGATCCTAAAATCTTGATTTTAGATGAAGCAACGAGTGCTTTAGATAACGAAAGTGAACGACACATTCAAAAAAGCTTAGAAGCTTTAGCTAAAAATCGAACTTGTATCACGATTGCCCATCGTTTATCAACTATTAGAAATGCCGATGAAATTATTGTTATCGGTGATAATGGTATTGTCGAAAGAGGAACCCATCAATATTTATTAGACCAAAATAATGTTTACGCTAATTACTATCGATTACAATTTGAAGGATTGGAAGATTAAACATGTTACAAAATGGACAAACAGTCTATTATTTAATTAATGGATATATTATGGATGGTGAAGTCTTTGATCTTCAAGGAAATGAGCATGAATATACATTTAAAATTTCTAATTTAGCTGCCTGTGAAGGTCATAATGAAATTTCATCAAGACAAATTCACTATACGATTTTTTTAGATTATCAGGAAGCTAAAAAGTATCAAGATAATCCGCACTGTTATATCCAGTCATATTGTTAGTAACACCATCTCGGTGTTACTATTTTTTAATTATGCTTAAAATCAATAATAAATATTTACAATAGGTATTAGACAGATGATTTATAAGTGATAAAATAATAGTAGTAAATGGAGGTAATAAAAATGTCAAAAAATTTAGTTGCTTATTTTTCTGCAAGTGGACAAACAGCCAAATTAGCCAAAACTTTAGCTAAAGTCGTTGATGGAACAATCTATGAAATCTTACCAAAACAGCCATATACAAGTGCTGATTTAAATTGGCAAGATAAACAAAGTCGTAGCAGTATTGAAATGAATGACAAATCATATCGGCCTGAAGTTGCTAACAAGGTTGATGATATTAATCAATATGATGTTATTTATGTAGGTTTTCCAATTTGGTGGTATGTTGCACCAACAATTATTAATACCTTTTTAGAACAATATGATTTAACGGGAAAAACAATTATTCCTTTTGCAACCTCAGGTGGCAGTGGCATGGGGAATACTAATCATGAATTAAAAGTTTCTTGTCCTAATGCTAATTTAATTGAAGGAAAACGCTTTGGTGCTAATGCCAGTGGAAATGAACTTAAAGCCTGGGTTACTAGCTTAAATATTTAACCGCTAAAAATAGCGGTTATTATTTTAATTATAAAGTATGAAAATCATACTTTATTGATTAAAGACTATTGATAATTATTAATGAATATTTTAATATAGTCTTGTAAGCGGACTAATTGAGGTGAAAGCAATGGATCAAGAAGTAAATAATCAAGTTGAAAGATTTTGTAGTTTATGGCAAGGATTAAATTTAATTTATGAAGATTATGCGCGTTCATTAAATATAACTTATACCAGTATGTATATTTTAACGATGATCAGTAAATTAGAAAACTGCACGCAAAAGAAAATCTGCCAACAGACTTTTTTACCGAAACAGACAGTAAATACGATCATTACCGGATTTTATAAAAAAGGCTGGGTAGAATTAAAAGAACTGCCTGAAGATCGCCGGGTTAAAGCAATCCATTTAACGTCGTTAGGTAAAGAATATACTGATAAATTTATTCCTAAAATTAAATCTGCAGAATATAAAGCAATGGAGCAATTATCACAATCTGATCGTGAAGCCTTATTATCAACAATGGATAGTTATTGCAAGGCATTTCGTGAAGCTATGTTAAATGATGATTAATAAATTCCCCAAGTGGGAATTTAATTTAAAAGATATAGTCCGAAAACAGTACATTATTAAATAAATACTAAAAGGAAAATGAAATGGAAAAAATCTTAGTTTTAGGAGCAACTGGTAGTATTGGTCATCATGTCGTAAAGTTTTTAGAAAATGATGATCAAAAGAAAGTAACTGTATATGTAAGAAATCCTGATAAACTTGATCAAAATTTGAATCCATCAGTTAAGATCTTAGTTGGTGATATGCAAGATCAAGATAAGTTAATTACAGCTTTTAAAAATCAGGATGTTGTCGTAGCTAGTTTATCTGGTGACTGGTTAAAACACGCTAAAAATATTGTTACAGTGTTAAAAAAGTCTAATGTTAAAAGAATCTATTGGGTTAGTGGACTAGGAATCAGTAATGAAGTACCTGGAAGAGTGGGAATGATTTTATCAGGATATGCAAAACGTTATCCAGAATATATTCAGGCAGCTAAAGAAATTGTTGCTTCAAAAACACCGTATACTTTGATTAGAGCGGCTAATTTAACTAATGGTAATAATCTTGAATATCATCTTCAATATCCTGGTCAAAAATTGCACCAAGAAAATGTCGATCGCAAAGCTGTAGCTAAATTTATTGTTGATATGATCAATGATGAAAATGATTTTGGTTTAAATGAAAGTATTGGAATAACTAATTAAAAGGAGATAACTAATGAAAAAGAAAATTCTAGTATTGATGTCAAGTCCTCGTAAAGGTGGTAATTGTGATACTTTAAGTGATGCTTTTATTAAAGGAGCTAGTGAAAGTGGCCATGAAAGTGAAAAAGTGTATTTAAAAGATTTAAATATTTTACCATGTCTTGGCTGTTCAGCTTGTCAAAATAACGGTGGTAACTGTATTAGAAAAGATGATATGCCGAGCATTTATGAAAAAATGAAAGAAGCTGATGTCATTGTTTATGCTAGTCCCGTTTATTTTTATACTTGGAATGGAATTATGAAAATGATGATTGATCGTACTTATGCAATTGAAAAAATCTTAACGAATAAAACGTTTTATTTAATTAGTGCTGGACAAGCTCCTGAAGAAAAATATATGCAAACGATGATCAATAGTTTTCGTCAGTATATTAACTGTTTCCGTCAAAGTGGCAATCAAGAAGGTGGCTATGTTTTTGGTTATCAGACAGATAAACCGAAAGATGTTTTAAATACACCGGCGATGGACAATGCTTATCAAATGGGAAAGAATGTATAGGCTTTGATTAGATATAAAAATATTTTAGTAGAAGAATGATGATAAATCAAAAGATTTCATCATCCTTTTTTATATAGTATTACTGAGAAATTATTTTAGAAATATTTGAAAAACAGTGAATAAATATATTGACAATTAGAATTCTAACTATTAGAATTCTAATTAAAGGAGGGCGAATATGAATTATCATCAAATTATGCTAGAAAATCAAAGCATTTATACCAAACACTTTTTTGAAAAGATTCAAGATTTGAAATTATCTCATGGACAGCCCAAGATTTTGGAGTATCTTTTAGAACATGAGGGCTGTATGCAAAAAGATATCGCTAGAGCATGCATGATTGAACCGCCAACAGTAACTTCTTTGTTATCAAAGATGGAAAAGGATCATTTGATTATTAGAAAATCACTTGATGGAAATCGTCGTTCATTACATATTTTTTTAACTGATGAAGGAAATAAAAAAGCTAAAATCGTAAAAGATACTTTTACAAAAATCGATGAGGATATTTTAAGTATTCTTAGCGATAAAGAAAAAAGAGAATTATTAAATCTATTAAAGAAAGTAAATAATCGTTTATGGAAATTTTAATAATTGTATTAACGCAGCTTTTTGCGTTTAGTATTTTTGGGATTATTGGTGTTTATGCTGTTAAAACCAATATTCTAGACAAAAGTGGTTTGAACTATCTTTCTAATTTTGTAATCAAAATAACTTTACCGATCATGTTATTTATTAATACATTAATAGGTGTTAAACGTGAAGTTTTACTAAATTCAATATCAATCATTTATTTAGCTATCGTTTTTTATCTTCTTGTTTTGATTGTTGCTTGGGGACTTAAACGTTTATTTAAGATTAAACTGGATCAAGGAAAAGTCTACATGGCCTTAGTGATGTTTAGAAATGTCGGATTTATTGGAATTCCGATGATTAGTAAACTTTTTCCTCAAAACGGTATGCTTTATATAGCGCTTTTTACGGTTGTGGACCAATTATTATTATGGACTTTGGGAATAACATTAATTACACCAAGTCAAAGTCAGCAATCTTTTAAGTTTAGCCAACTTAAAAAAATGATCAATCCATCTACTATCGCGATAGTTCTTGCGTTAATTTTGGTTATGTTAGATTTACAATTACCAGTTATAATGCAAACGACATTATCACAAATAGGAAGTATTACTTCCCCACTGGCAATGATTTATTTAGGCGGTTCTTTTTGCTTTATTCCCATTAGACCATTGGTAAAGGAA
>NZ_JAGHEW010000106.1 GCF_017889095.1 Thomasclavelia sp.
ATCACTTGCACTAAAAACATATAACAAACTACCCCACCAGCAATCGATAATAACATTTGTCTTTTCCAAAAATGTAACAATATTACAACCGTAATGCCAATCGCTTCAGGAATTCCATGGCTCCCGGTAAATAAATTCACATCTTTTAAACAATATATTACCAACATTCCAAAAACCGCCGATGGTAAATAGTTTTTCAAATATTCAATTTGCTTTGGTGTTTGTTTACCTGGTGGAAATAAAATAAATGGTAAAAAACGAGTTATTAAAGTTCCTAAAACCACCATGGCAATCGTAATTATTTCTTGGGTTAAAGTCATTGTTTTTCTCCTGCTATAAATTTTCTTTTAAATACTAATAAACAAAAAACAATCATGATCATGGCGGGAATAATAAAATAGTCTTTGCCAAAAATAATCAATGATAAAAGTGATGCCATCAAACCTAAATAAGAACTAGTATGTTTAGTTTCTTTCAGCCACTGATCCATGAAAATCACGACAAACATTGCTGTCATGACAAAATCCAATCCCTCTAAATTAAAACTAATCAATGAGCCAAATAAGCCACCTAACGTTGCTCCTAATACCCAATAACACTGATTGAATAAAGTTACATAAAACATAAACCAGCCCCGATCTAGATTATCAGGTATATCTACAGTATAATTAATTGAAAAAGTTTCATCACACATTCCAAAAATCAAATAAATCTTTTTCCACCCTAAGCCTTTAAATTTATCTAACATCGAAATCCCATAAAAGATATGCCTGGCATTGATCATTAAAGCCATTAATAATGCCTGCAACGGATTAAAGGATCCTAGAAGCATATTTACCGTAATAAATTCAATCGATCCCGCAAATACAGTCATACTTGTAAACAAAGGATACCAAAAAGAAAAACCGGAAGCATGCATATAAATACCATAAGTTAATCCCAAAAACAAAAAACCAGTTAAAATTGGAATTGTACAAGGAAAAGCAGCTTTAATAACCTGTTTGTGGTTCGTCTTCATCCTGGTACCCATCATGTATCTTAATTATTCTATTTCCAATTTTTTCAGCTGATACTCTGACATCTTTTAATGTTTTTTGTAATCTTGTTAAACTAGTTTCGGCATTTTCTAAGCGAGCATATAGTCTATTTACATCATCATACATATTGACAATATCTTTTTCTAAGCTTTTAATATGCTTACTGCGATTAAAATCTTTAGTAATATTGATCAACGTAAAGACTACCCCTATTAAAGTAGTTGGTGCTGTAATTAAAACATGTTTACGATGACCATATTCAATTAACTCACTTAAATTAGCGCATAAATACATATAAACCGCTTCACTAGGAATAAACATAATGGCATTTTCGACTGTCTGGCTATTAATATATTTTTTAGAAATATCGTTGATATGTTTTTTGATATTTTGTTTAAACAATGATTCATATTTATTTCTTTCTAATTCACTTAGATCATCTTCTAACTTCTGATAATTTTCTAATGGGAATTTAGAGTCAATGATCATTACCTTATCACTATTTGGGATATGTAAAGCCACATCACCAATTGATCCATTTTTTAAACTGTACTGAGTTTCAAAGATATTTTGATTATCACCAGCATAAATACTTAGTAAATTATTTAACTGATATTCACCCCAGTTACCACGTGATTTTTTGTTGATCATAATATTATTGATATCTTGAATACTGTTTGAAATATCATTTACTTTTTTAGCGGAAAGAGCTGCTTCTTTTAATAAACTGGTGATATGGTGATTCATATATTGCAAACGTTCGTCAAACTTTTCATCATTGCCTAAGCTTTTTTCATTTTGATAATTTAATAGTTTAATAGTTTCACTTTGAACATTTAATAATGTTGTTATTTGACTAATCGTATCTTCTTTTTGTATTAAAACATTTTGTTGCTGTTTTAATCTTTGACTTGTTTTATATATTTGTAAAAACATTGCTCCAATTAAAATCAAAATTAAAACAATTCCAATCATAATCATCGTTTCATTCATAAAAGTACCCCCTTAACAAATTTTAACATTATTAATTATACCAAAAATAATTACTAGCTTAAATTATAAGCTTCAAATATTTATTAGTAATCAAAAAAATGTCATTAAGCATTTGACTTAATGACATCATTGATTGAATTTATTTGCATTTTTTATGTCAGCTAGCTTCATCATATTTCCCATAGAAACAAAACCGTTTTTTTGATATAAACTTTTACCAGAAACTGATGTTTCCAAATATATTTTAGTTGCTCCCTGGTATCTAGCTCGATCAATTAACCAATTTATAATTGCTTTACCAACACCGTGTTTTCGATATGGTGATCGTGTATAGATATTCATCAAATAAGCACATTTACCATTTAAGTTATCGGGTGATGGCATTTCTTGATAGAGACAAACGCCTCCACAGCCGACAATCTGATCATCAATATAAGCAAAGATTGCAATATGACCATTACTGGTTAATTCTTTTTTATAATATTGGCGATTTTCTTCTTTCAATTGAGCTAGTGATAGATCTTGGGGAAGAGAAAATACTTCGCGCAACACTTCCATTCGCCATTTTAACAACAATTCAATATCGTCTATTGTGGCTTCACGAATTTTGATTTCCATTAATAACATCCTACTTTCATCACTACTGGTAATTTTGCTAGATCAGGCTTGCCATTAGCATTTAGTGGAATTGTTGGCATTTTCACAAAAAACTCAGGTATCATAAAAGCGGGAAGGCTTTTTTCAAGTTCTTTTTTAACTGCTGAAACTTTTATATCCTGATTAGTTGGAACAACATAAGCTGTCATATACGAAAGTCCTTTTTCATCTATAAATGCGCGAACGATTGCTTGTTTGACACTTTCGTATTGATAAAGATGCGATTCTACTTCTGCCACTTCTACTCGTTTTCCATAAATCATAATTTGGCTATCTTTACGATGCAAAAAAGCAATATTTCCATCAGGCAGTAAATAACCTAAATCACCACTTCGGTACATTCTTTTATCATTTTTATACAATCTAAAAGCTTGGTTTTCCTGGTCATGACTGCCTATATAGCCAAGTGAAACGCCATTGCCAAAAATACAAATTTCTCCTGTTTGACCAGTAGGAACTTCATTCCCATTAGCATCCAAAATTAATATTTGCGTTCCTTCAACGGGCTTACCAATTGGATAAGTGCCATCTTTTAATGCAGTACCTTGATTGCAATTATAATAAGATGCACATACCGTTGTTTCTGATGGTCCATAGGTATTATATACCTCTACTTGCTCAAGTAAATGATCTATATAAACTTGGCGTAAAACATCGCCACCACTTATTAACAAGCGAAGTGAAGAGGGCAATGTTTCTAAGTGATTCATTTTAGCTAATAAATAAGGAAAACCGCTTATTATTGTTATTTGATGTTTTTCTACAAATCGCATCAAAGAATAAATATTTGCTTTATCTTCTTTTGTAGGAATAGCTAATGCCGCTCCATTTAGTAGACTTGCAAAAACTTCTTCAACAAAGATATCAAAAGAGCAAACTGAATATTGAAGCATAATATCACTATTTTTTACCTGAAATTCATGATTAAAGGCACGAACATAATGGCACACGTTTTCATTAGTCACTAAAACACCTTTAGGCCTTCCAGTTGTCCCTGATGTATATAAAACATAAGCAGGCTGCTTAGCTGATGAATTGTCACTTGTTTTCATTGTAGTAGCATTACTATTATTATCTATAAACTGTAAAGCAAATCCCTTTAATTTGTCTTGATATTCTTCTGCTGTTAAAATAAAATCCACTTCTGCTTCTTTCATCATATAATTAATTCTATCGATGGGAAAATCTACTTCAGCAGGAACATATCTAGCTCCACATTTTAAAATTGCTAAAATAGCAGCAATCATTTCAATATGATGTTCCATAACAATTCCGATGCTTTTAATATTTTTAGGAAAACTACTAGCAATCTGATCAACTAACTCTAATAATTTTCCAAAAGTTATACTGCGATTATTTTCGATGATTGCTATTTTTTCATAATTATTTTTTACCGCTTTTAAAAAAAAACCATAAATTGTATCTTCCATACATTCTCCTTTTATCCATTTTCCTTTTGACAATTAGGACAAAAAATACTGCCCCGACCACCAATTACAACTCGACATAGAGTTTGCCCACAAACAGGGCAAGCCTTTCCTTTTTTTCCATAAACTTGTAGAAAAGGAGTATTACGATAATCTTGCCCATTACTTCTTAAATATTGTTCTGGTGTCATTTTATTCTTTTCAATGAAATATGTTAACTGCTCAGGAATAATAGTTGCCAGCCGTTGGTATTCTTGACTTGTTAGGGTGTTTGCTTGACGAGCTGGATGAATCTTCGCTTTAAATAATATTTCATCGCTATATATATTGCCAATTCCAGCAATGATCCTTTGATCTAACAGGCATTCTTTAATCGCTTTTTTTCGTCTTGATAACTGCTGATTTAAATATTCTGGCAAAAATGATGGATCAAACGGTTCCTTACCTAACTGCTCAATTCCACTATAACTATCCGCTTCACCATTTTTAATAAACCAGAGCCGTCCGAAACGGCGAGTATCAATATAGCGCAGCTCTTGCCCGTTATCTAACTGAAAAATAAGATGTGTATGTTTTATCTCTGGCAAATCTGAATGAACAAGTAATAAGCGTCCCGTCATTTTCAAATGAATAATTATTTTATTATTATTTTTCATTTTAATTATTAAATATTTGCCCCGTCTATCCATACTTGCAATCACATTTTGAATAAGACCATTGCAAAATCTCTCACTATCAGGATACCCAATCACAGCCGGCTGTTTAACAATAATATTTTCGATTTTATGACCTTGAATTTGTGGCTGTAATACCCTTTTCATCGCTTCTACTTCTGGTAATTCAGGCATCTTTATCACCACCTTTTATTATATAAATTACCATTTGCCCAGATGAAGATGACCGTTAGGATCACTATCATATTGCTTTAAAACTAATTCATCTTCTTTAGGA
>NZ_JAGHEW010000107.1 GCF_017889095.1 Thomasclavelia sp.
CAACTGTCAACTTTATGACCTTAAAGATGATTGTTGACTTTGAAGAAGGAGCTGATCCAAAAAGCGTTATGCAAAAAGTTAGAAACAGCTGCAAAAAGGTTGAAGATGATTGTGAAGTCTTTATTTAGTATATATCTAAGTTAAATGAAGGGGGAGATTTGAATGCAGGAAATTATTACTAATATTTTGCTGACAGTTGTTATTTTGACAGCAGTTATATTCATCTTTGTTATTAATAAACGAGATGGAAATCAAATGACAAAGAAACAAAGATCAATGCTTGTTCGTATCCTTATATCAGCAACAATGATGCTTGGATTACAATACATTAGTGCAGATATGTTTAATCAGATAGATTCATATACTTTTCCATCAGCAGGAAGATGGCTTCGTTTTGGAATCTATTTAATCAACTATCTTATTGTAGGTTATGATATTCTAATTAAAGCTGGAAAAGGTATTAAAAATCGCCAAGTGTTTGATGAAAGTTTCTTAATGGCGGTTGCGACTATTGGAGCAATGGCATTAGCAATCTATGAAAATGGAGAATATTTAGAGGCTATTGCAGTTATGCTGTTCTATCAGGTTGGTGAATGGTTCCAAAGCTATGCGGTTGGAAGAAGTCGTCGTAATATCAGTGATTTAATGGATATTCGTCCTGACTATGCTAACATAGAGAAAAATGGCAAATTAGAAAAAGTTGATCCAGATGAAGTAGGAATAGGAAGTGTGATTGTTGTTCAGCCGGGAGAAAAAGTACCTTTAGACGGTATTGTCGTAGAGGGTAATTCAAGCTTGAATACCAGTGCTTTGACTGGAGAAAGTTTACCTAGAGAAACACAGGTAGGCGATGAAATTATCAGTGGATGTATCAATCTAACTGGTGTTTTGAAAATTCAGACAACAAAAGAATTTGGAGAGTCAACCGTATCTAAAATTTTGGATTTAGTAGAAAATGCAAGTTCTCGTAAGTCAAAATCAGAAGACTTTATATCAAAATTTGCTAAGATATATACACCAGTTGTTTGTTACAGTGCATTAGCATTGGCAATCCTACCACCTTTAGTTCGTGTGTTTGGAATGGGACTTTCTGCTGATTGGGAAACATGGATTTATAGAGCATTAACATTTCTTGTTATCAGTTGTCCATGTGCATTAGTTATTAGTATTCCTCTAAGTTTTTTTGCCGGAATTGGAGGAGCTAGTAAAGCAGGTGTCTTAGTAAAAGGATCAAATTATCTAGAAACTTTATCAAAAACAAAGTATGTTGTTTTCGATAAAACGGGGACATTAACTCAAGGTGTTTTTGAAGTCAATGCGATTCATCACAATAAATTAGATAAAAGTAAAATCATTGAATATGCTGCATTGGCAGAAAGTGCATCATCACATCCAATCAGTAAGAGTTTACAAAAAGCTTATGGAAAGGAATTAAATAGAAATCGAGTAACAGATATTCAAGAAATCAGTGGACATGGTATCATTGCAACTGTTGATGGAAAGAAAATTGCTGCTGGTAATGCAAAATTAATGGATAAATTAAATATTCCGTACAAGAGTTGTCATCGCATCGGAACAATTATTCATTTGGCTATTGATGGAGAATATGCAGGACATATCGTTATTTCGGATGTTGTTAAACCACATTCACAAGTTGCAATACGAAATTTGAAAAAAGCTGGTGTTGAAAAAGCAATTATGCTAACAGGAGATGCGAGAGATGTAGCAAATCAAGTAGCTAAATCGTTAGGCATAGATGAAGTTTACAGTGAATTATTACCAGCCGATAAGGTAACAAAGGTAGAAGAACTATTAGCAATCAAATCAAGCAAGGATAAGCTTGCCTTTGTAGGTGATGGTATTAATGATGCACCAGTACTTTCAAGAGCAGATATAGGTATTGCAATGGGAGCCATGGGTTCAGATGCCGCTATTGAAGCAGCCGATATTGTTTTAATGGATGATGATCCAATGCAAATTTCAAAAGCTATTAAAATTTCTAGAAAGTGTTTGACTATTGTTTATCAAAATATTACATTTGCAATTGGTATTAAAATTATTTGTTTAATTTTAGGAGCGTTTGGAATTGCAAATATGTGGCTGGCTATTTTTGCAGATGTTGGAGTTATGATTTTGGCAGTATTAAATGCAATTAGGGCATTGAATGTTAAAAAGATATAGAAATGAAGCCAATTAAAGAATATGATGCAAATACAATTATGCTTTCATCAGAAATATTTAAATTGTTAGGTGAACCTAATAGATTAAAAATCTTATTACTTTTAGTTGATAGAAAATTACCAGTAAATGAAATTGCTTCAAATTTAAAAATATCTAAATCTTTAGTATCGCACCATTTACAACTATTAAAAATGAAAAAATAGTCAAGTTTGAAAAATATGGTAAACTGGTATTGTATACTTTGGTAAAGATGGATAAAAATGTGTTGGATATCATTGAAATATTAAGCAAATAATAAAAATAAACAGCTCTTGAACATAATAGGAGCTGTTTATTTATTAAAATTTGATTTAAAATATTTTTACAAAAACAATTATTATCAATACTTTAAATATCAAAAAGATAGAAGTTGTCAGCTTCTATCTTTTTTTAAAAATAATCCACCAATTAGTAAAAAGATACCACCTAGTAATGTTAAAACGGTTCTAAAAATAAAAGAATTGAAATAAGTATCTGGCAAATTATAGCCATAAAAATTATTAAAAAAGCTAGCTAAAATACTAATGATATCCATGCAGGCAATAGACATTATAATAATGCCAATACTAATTAAAAATAAACTTATTTTCTCTAGGTTATTCATTGTTTGTACCTCTTTTATTAATATTTATATTAATATGATACAATAAGATGATTAAATTTTTATCATAATAAAACTAAAGAATTCTAAAGATTATTTTAAGTTAATCATTTTGATTTTTTATAATATTAATTTATTAAAAATATAGAATAGTTTGAATTTAAACTTGCAAGAATACCAATTATAGTTAAAAATAAGTATATAACCTTTACTTTTTGAAGTGTTTAGTGCTTATTTTTAACTATATTAATAGAAAGAGGTGAAAAGATCATGGATAAAATAGAAAGAGCTAATCGTGCTAAAAAGCATTTAAAATGGATAGAAAAGACATATCCAAATTATATTAATTATTCAGTTAAAAAGACTAAGATATATACCAATGAAGTTATTGGTAAAAATAATGATGCTTTCCAAAAACAGAAAAAACCTGCTGAAATTATCTTAGTTGAAAATGATTCGGTAAGTACATTATTTGATTTTTGTGAAAATGATTTGAAAATTGCTGTTTTAAATTTTGCATCATATCGAAATCCCGGTGGCGGGTTTTTAAAAGGAAGTATGGCTCAAGAAGAAAGTCTATGCCATGCAAGTAGTTTATATAGCTGTTTAATTAAATTTAAAGATACTTTTTATAAATGGAATAATGATCATCTTAATAATGGTTTATATACCAATCGAGCGCTTTATAGTCCTGATATTATTTTTATTGATAAACAAAAAAAGACGATAATTAGTGATGTTATTACCTGTGCTGCACCAAATAGAAGATATGCAACTAGAAAAAGACATCTAAGTGAAAAAGAAAATATCGTAGCATTAAAACAGCGGATCCGATTTATTCTTGAGATTGCTAAGGAAAATAAAGTTAATACGCTTATTTTAGGTGCTTTTGGCTGTGGTGTGTTTTTACAAGAAGGTAAGGTGGTTGCTAAAATATTTATCGAACTGATTGAAAATGATTATAAATATTGTTTTGATAAAATAGTCTTTGCTATCATTGGCAATAATTATTATAAATTTAAACAAGTTTTAGATGAATTTATAGATTAAATCAAAATAGACTAGTAGTGAATTAGTCTATTTTTTTATTTTAGTTGATATTAAGTGATAAATTTGATTTGATAATTTTGTGTTAAAATATCATAATTTGTGATTTTACTGAGATTTTTTGGATATTTACTGTTATAATATATACTAAGAAGTTTTGTTGTTTAAAATGATTTGGGATTTGGTTTTAAAAGGGAGATAAGTATGGATGATAATAAAAAGATATTGGATGATGGAATAGGTAGCATATCTAAAAATAAAGCAAGTTTAATTAAAGATGGGTTATCTGGTTTTTTTACTTATGATGCATTGTCTTATTATGTCTGTGAGTATCTTAAACACATGGATTCAAAAAATACTTGTGCTTTATTAATTGTTAGTATTGATAATATAAATCTAATCAAATATAAAGAGGGAAAAAAGGTAAAAGAAGAAATCTTGCAAGTATTTGCACGAGAGTTATCAAAAATGTTTAGAGCTAGTGATGTTATTGGGCAAAATGAAACGAATGAGTTTATTATTTTTATGTCTGATCCGTTTTTGACTAAAGAGGTAGTTTATAATAAAGCTAAAAGTATTTGCCAAATTAAATTTCCTGAAAGTGTTATTAGTACTGATATAAGTACATATATTGGAATCTATATTACTAACAGAACTGATTTGAATTTTAAAACATATTATAATAATGCAAGAGCTAGTTTGATTAATGCTTATGATAAAAAAACACCGGTTTATATTATCTATGATGATTCCAAAAACCAGATTCTTGATCAAGATAGGCTAATTCCTGTCCAAACTAGTCCTGTTCCAATTGAATTTTTACTTAATAATATGGCTGAAGATATTAGAATTCTAGAAATGAGCGAACCAATAAAACCAATCTATGTAAGTCCTAATTTTTATAATGATCAAGATAATAATTTAATGATTCATCCTCATGATTATGATAAATATCATCAAATGTTACGTAAAGCCATTAGTCAAGAAGTACGACTTGATGGTGAATATCGTGTTTCTTTTGATGGTGATAATTGGCATTGGCGCTATATTAGAGTTATTAAAATCCCTTATAAAGGAATCAGGCATCCAGTTATTTTAGAGATTTCTCAAGATATAAATGATTCAAGGGAAAAAGATCAATATTTAATTGAAAGTGGCAAAATGTTAAAAATTGCTTTTGAAAATACAACTAAAGCTATGTGGGAAGTTGATGTTGAAAATAAAAAATATATTTTCTTTAATTTTAAAGATGATTTTGATCACCAGTTTAATACTCTAGATAATTTCCCTGAATCACTTATTTCGACTGGTTGGGTCCATCCTGATTCTGCTAGTCAGTTTTTAAAGTTTGGAGCCGATATTTTAAATGGTAAAACTGAAGGAAGTGGCAGTTTTATCATGCGTTATCGCTTGTCAGATAACTATGGCTGGGCCTCACTTTCTTATCATATGATTTTTGATAGTGATGGTTTTCCTATCAAGGCAATTGGAGTCAAAAACTTTTTATCCGATGATTCTAATAGAAAACAAGAAATGATTAGTTCACCAGCTCTTCCCGATGCGGTTTACCCTTCTTTAGTGTTAAGTGTAAAAGCTAACTTAACGGAAGATTCAATCAAGGAATTATGGGTTGAAGGAGTTGAAAAAACTGATTTTGTGGAAATAAAAAAATATAGTGATGTCGTTACAGCTGAACGAGAACGTCTGTTTGCACGTGATGATCGTAAAAGTTTTGAAAATAATTTAAGTCGAACAGCTCTGTTACAGGAAGCTAATCATGAAATTATTTGGAAATCAATGGAATATCGCCGTGTTTATCTTTCTGGCAGTATTCATTGGGTCTTGAATACCGTTAATTTGATTAAAGATCCAATTACTGAAAATGTTTATTTGTTTAATTATTTAAATGATATTGAACATCGTCACCGTTTAGAATATGGCATCAATGTTATTAAAGATCCGATTACTGGTTTTTATGGAAAAGATACTATAAAACAAATGATTAAAAATTTAATTAATGAAGATACACATAGTGCTATTGCATTAGTCAATATTAATGGTTTTGCAGCTATGGAAGACGATGAATATGGAACCCAAGAACAAAAACAATCATACATTGCTGCTATTTTATTATTAGCACTAGGTACAAAGAGCATTATTGGTCAGTATAATGAAGATACTTTAATTGTTTATTTTACTGATATAAAATCACCATCAATTGTTAAAAAAAGATTAGAAGATGCTTTTTCATTTGTTCGGTCATCTTTGTCAGGAACAAAGATCATGAGATTACTTAGATTTGTAGCTTGTATAAGATGTATTGAAGGTTATTTTAGTAATTATGATCAACTTATCAATCGATTGAAGCAAGGGTGCTATTTATGGAAAAATTCAGCTTCGGATATTGCTATGTTTCTTGATGAACAAGATGATGAAACGAATTTATGGCAAGATGGATTTACGAATAATGAAGATCTAAGCGTTGCTTTGCTTGATAGTTTTACTACTTTATCAAGTGAAGAAAAAGATATTGTATTAAAATGTTTAGCTTATATGGCGATGTCTAATTCTTTAGATAACTCAATCAAAAATACTTTACAAAATATTGGCCAGTATTATAAGGCTGATCGAGTTTATATATTATCGCTGTCTGAAAATGATCATGTCATTACAATGGCTAATGAATGGACTAAAACAGGTAAGCATAGTATTCAAAGAGCAATATTAGGAATGCGGGTCGATAAGTTTCCATTTCTATGTCGCTGTATGAATGAGCAAAAACCAGTAGTTATTAAAAATAGAAAATATTTTGGTTCAATTGTAAGTGATGGAATGAATCCTAATTGGAGCTTTATCGCTATTCCAGTTATTTATCCTAAAGGATTCTTTTGCATTGAAAATCCTCAAATCCATCACGACAGTACAGCATTGGTGACAGCAATGATTAAATACATATCTAATGTATCTAAAAGTAGACAAAGAAATGATAAATATTTAATAAACACAACTGATGATTTAACTAATTTATCAAATTTACGTTGTTATAGTGATGTTGTTGATTCAATTAATTCTGATTTGTATAATTCGCTAGGAGCATTAGCTTTAGATATTCCTAATCTTACGATTATAAATAGTACTCAAGGATTTGAGTACGGTAGTAAAATTATTCTTCATGTTTCTGAGATTTTGTCAGAAACATTTGGTAAAACTTATTTATTTAGAACCTGGGATTGTGAATTTGTTGCTTTATGTCCTAATACGACGCTTGAAGTATTTATTGATAAATGCACTCGGGTTCGCGATATTTTACAACAAAGTTATTATAAGCAGATTCGGATTGGCTATACATGGTCTGGTGGTGTTTTCTATGCTAAAAAACTTGTAAAAGAAGCTAAAACCATCATGCATTGTGAAAGTATTCAGGCGATTCCGCCTTTAGATTATGTTTCAGTTTGGGGAATGCATAATTTTGATTTTGGCAGTGCAGTCGCGAAGGGAAAATTTGTTGTTTATTTCCAACCGCAAATTAATATGAAAACCGGAACAGTAGTTGGAGCTGAGGCGTTAATTCGCGGGATTGATGATAATAATGAACTTATTCCACCAGGTAAGTTTATTGATACAATGGAAAAAAATGGAACAATTCGAGATCTAGATTTCTTTGTGCTTGATCGTACTTTTTCTTTTATGGAAAAATGGTATTTAAAAGGTTATGATTTGATTAAGATGTCTGTCAATATTTCTCGAGCAACTTTATTAGATCCCACGACTCCTGCTTCAATTCTAGCAATTCAAAGTCGTTATCCAGAAATTTTATCAAAAATGATCGAATTTGAGATTACTGAATCAGCTTGTAATATTGAAAAAGCAACTTTAGATCATATCATGGATAATTTTAGACAATTTGGAATTAAGTTCAGTTTAGATGACTTTGGTTCTCATTATTCCAATATTGCAATTTTTACTAATGTAAAATTTGATACGGTTAAGTTAGATCGTAGTTTAATTAACGAACTGGCAAGTAATGAAGCTAATCGTTTATTGGTAAAAAATATTATTCAAATTTGTCAAAAAGGAAATATTGTTTGTGTTGCTGAGGGAGTAGAAACCAAGGCTCAAGTAGCTACGCTATTAGAAATTGGCTGTGCTATTTGTCAAGGTTATTATTATAGTAAACCTTTACCGGTTAAAGAATTTGAACAAAAATGGTTAAATAATGGAGGAAATTAAATGAATACAGTACATGATGAAACAGAAAATAAAATGACAAAAAAATCTAATCATGTTGTAAGTGCAATTCCGATCATTGTGGGAATTGGAGCATCAGCAGGTGGATTAGAAGCATTACAGCATTTCTTTAATTCAATGCCTGGAAACAGTGGTTTGAGCTTTGTTGTTGTTCAGCATTTATCACCAGATTATAAAAGTTTAATGGCTGATATTTTAAGTAAATATACAGATATGGAAGTTATTCAGGTTGAAAATGAGATGGTAATTGAACCCAATACGGTTTATTTGATTCCGCCAAAAAATAATATGACATTAAGAAATGGAAAATTAATTTTGACGGAATATGTTCATGGTATTTTAAATCATCCAATTGATATCTTTTTTACCTCATTAGCTGAAGAAAGAAAAGAACGTTCGGCAGCTGTTGTCCTTTCAGGTACAGGTACTGATGGAACAAAAGGTATCAAATCAATCAAAGAACATGGTGGCCTAGTCATCGTTCAAGATCCCGTAACTGCTAAATTTGATGGAATGCCTAAAAGTGCTATTAGCACAGGTATTGTTGATTGGATCCTCTCACCAAAAGAAATAGCTGATGAAATCATTAATTTTTCTAACCATCAGCCGTTATTTAAAGCTAGTGATAATGAAGTGTTCTTTTCAGATGAAGAAATCTTTTCACATATTTGTGGGGTCTTAAAGAAAGTAAGCGGAATTGATTTTACTAACTATAAACGAACTACGGTCTTGCGGCGAATTGAACGAAGAATGGTCGTCAATCATAGTGCAAGTTTCCATGATTATGCGCACTGGTTAGATAATAATGAAAATGAAGTAAAGATTTTGGTAAAAGAGATCTTGATTGGAGTTACTAATTTTTTCCGTGATGCAACTGCTTTTGATAAATTAAAACAAAGTGTTATTCGTAAACTGGTAGAAAATGCTAAAGAAAATGAACCAATCAGAGTTTGGAGTGCTGGCTGCTCAACTGGTGAAGAAGCTTATTCAATTGCTATTTTATTCCAAGAAGTGATGGAAGAATTAGAAGTTGATCGCAATATTAAGATTTTTGCAACTGATGTTGATGTTTCTGCGATTGAAAAAGCTGGTAAGGGAGTATTTTCTGAAAGCATTTTAGATGATGTTTCATCAGAGCGTCTAGCAAAATATTTTACTAAACGAAATGATTCATATTGTATTTCTAAAACAATACGTCAAATGATCATTTTTGCTCCTCATAATATGCTTTCAGATCCGCCGTTTGGTAAATTAGATTTGATTAGCTGTCGTAATGTAATGATTTATTTCCAACCGGTATTACAGCGTGGTTTATTTGCAATTTTCCATTCGGCATTAAAAAGCGGTGGTTATTTGTTTTTAGGAAAGAGTGAAACTGCAAATGAATGTTCTAATGTGTTTAGACCATATCATGGAGCTGAAAAAATTTATATTCATAAAGGAAATGCGAAAATCGAAAATTGGTCACCAGCTTCTTATAGTATCCCAAATATTCAGCCTGCTTTAGCTAAAGCCAATACTCGTAATAATCGCGAACGCTTGAATTATTCATTAGAAAATATTTATACTCAATATTTAGAAAGATTTTTACCGGCATCAGTTGTCATTGATGAACAAAATAATGTTATTCATTTCTTTGGCAATTATAGTGACTATTTAACAATTGCCCCAGGTAAAGCAACATTTAATTTATTTAGTATGTTGAATAAAAATATTAGAATTGCCGCTTCAACCGCTTTAAATCGTTGTCGTTTAGAACACACGGC
The DNA here is from genome assembly GCF_017889095.1 of Thomasclavelia sp. Lineage (GTDB taxonomy): Bacteria > Bacillota_I > Bacilli_A > Erysipelotrichales > Coprobacillaceae > Thomasclavelia. The sequence goes on from NZ_JAGHEW010000107.1 coordinate 9,883, forward strand.
AATTACTTATACAGGAATTTCAATTGAAATGGAAAATGGAATTAAAACCATTGATTTAATTGTTGAACCGATTGATTGGGAACACAAAGACGAATATGAATTAATTGTCATGATGTTTGTCGATAAACGAAGTATTGAAACCGATGGAATTAAAGAAAAATATGATATTGATGCAACAGCTGCTAGAAGAATAGCTGATTTAGAACAGGAATTGCACGAATCACAAAATGATCTAAAATCAACCATTGGTGAATTAGAAACGGTAAATGAAGAATTGCAGGCTGCTAACGAAGAATTGCTTACTGCCAATGAAGAGTTACAAAGTTCGAATGAAGAGCTGCAATCAGTAAATGAAGAATTATATACAGTCAATGCTGAGTATCAGCAAAAGCTTGATGAAATGACAATTATGACCAATGACATTTCTAACTTCTTATCTTCAACGATGATCGGAATCTTGTTTGTTGATGGGAATTTAAATATTCGTAAATTTACTGAATATATCGGTCGTGAATTCCAGTTAATGGAACCAGATATTGGTCGTTCAATTCAAATCTTTGCTCATAGTTTCCCAGAAGAAGATATTGTAAAAGATGCTAATAATGTCTTAAAAACACTAGTACCGATTGATCGTGAAGTTTCAGCAATGAATGGTAGATATTATACGCTTAGAATTGCTCCATATCGTACAACTGAAAATCGTATCAAAGGTCTAGTTATTACGATCATTGATAGCCTTGGTGCTGATAATAAAAACTAAGAAGTATGGCAACATACTTCTTATTAGTTTGTTTTTTTTATGATGATTATTATTGTTATTTAAAAAGTGACAGTATGATCTTTTGTATAATAGTCTTAAAAGATGATAAAAAAAAATAAAGAAAACTGTTTGATTGGAATATCTAATTTAAACTGTATTAGATTTAAAAGAAATTATGAATATGGTAAAAAGCGTTATATAATTTATTATAAATTTTATGAATTATTTTTAATATAGAATAAAATCAGAAAGTTTAATGAATAAAAATGTCTGTATTGACATAATAATAGTATGCGACTATAATAGTGGCATAAGATTAGGTCAGGAAGCGTACGGCGCCCTGGCCATTTTTTGGGAGATGCATAGTATGAAAGAATTTAAAACTTTTAATCAACAATTGGCTATATTACGTAAAAGAGGTATGATTGTTCCGACAAATGGAGTACCGAAACGTTTTTTAGAGCAAGAAAACTATTATAACGTAATAAATGGATATAAAAATTTATTTTTACTTAGAGATGGAGATGGCAATATAGTTTCTCCAGAAGAATATTTGCCAAATACCCATTTTAATGAGCTTAAATCATTATTTTTATTTGATCGTGAACTAAGATTTTTATTCTTAAAATATTTACTTATTTTTGAAAATTCATTTAAAACTTCTATGGCGCATGAGTTTACAAAAAAATATCCTAAACCAAATTCGTATTTGGATATTGCTAATTATAGAATAGATGATCCAAAAACTGTTTTAAAACAAATTTCAATCTTAACTAAAACAATTCATGATAATGTTGGCGTAAAAGGAGCGGTAAAACATTATATTGAGGAACACGGTGCAGTACCATTATGGGTATTGGTTAATTATCTTACAATTGGAAATCTTTCTTACTTATATAATGCTTTAAAAGATTCTGAAAAAAATATTATTGCTAAATATTATTCAGATAAATATACGAAACAGTATAAACCATCTAGACCGCTTAGAATAAATGCTGAAGATATGAAATCAGCATTGAAAATATTCAATTTAATTAGAAATCAATGTGCACACGATGAACGCCTTTTTAATACAGATTATAAAAATATAAGAGTTGCAAATATAGCAAAATATTTCGGGATTACAATTTATAATAATAGACGTATTGTGGTTGCTATTCTTTATTTTAAAGCATTGCTTAATAAAAGTTATTATAATAAGTTTTATAAAGAGTTAATTGAAATATTTAAAAGTTATAAGAAAGAGTTTAATACAGTACGATTTGATGATATCCTTAATATGATGGGGATAGATTTAATTGAATTAGAGAAATTGAAATAATTTTTTACATTTTTAAAGAATAGTACATTATCATTTTATTTTTAAAAATGTTGGCAAAAGCTAACATCTTTTTATCTTCGTAGTTTTTCTTTCAATAACTCAATGTTCTGATCATTTTTAGCTAAAATAAATCCGGTACTAAACGTATCAATAATTGTATGATCTTTAAATATCTTAATATCAATAATATCATTGTATTTACAACTAATCCCAATATTATTTTGATTAACTAACTGAAAACATTCTTTATCTAAATATAGATTAGTTATTTGTTTTAGTCTATTTAAATGTTCTTTTATTCTACAAATCAAAGTAAAAGTAAACAATGGAGCAACTATGGTAAAATAAGTCATTAAAAATGATTGTCCAAAACGATAGCCTAAACAATAAATAATTACTACAATCAGCATTAAAATTATTGATATTATTAAGGCTAAAATATGGTTGTATAAACATAGATAAATCTTTGTTTTTAGATCCTTAATAATTGATAATTGATTATCAGTTGGAGTAAATTGATTATTTAAAGTAGACTTTTGAATTTTCTTTAAAATTTTAGTCATATAATCTGTTTCTTCTTGATTATATTTATTTTCACAATAAAAATAACAATTAGACAGACATAAAACTAGTGATTTATCTTTTATTTGTAATATATAATATTTGGTATCTAAAACATTTCCAACTTTAAATATTATCTTTCGATTTTTATAATGAAAAATAATCTTTTCATCTTCAAATATTACAAATTTAGCCTTGTGTTTTTTTAAAACCTTTTTATATTTATAATAACGCAAAGCCATCATATCCGATGTATAGCCTATTAGGATTGCTATTAAACTAGCTACACCTAACATAAGTAAAGCAAAATAATTACCATTTACATAAAATTTATGAATTGGCGTAATGGTAATCAATAAAGAAATAAATCCAATATAAAGATTGCTCATGATTAATAAACTCGTTGAAGAAAGTCCAATACTTTGATCAATATTTTTATCATCATCTTTTAATAAAACCATCTTTTTCTCCTTATTTAATATATAATTTATAGAAATATTATACATAAAAAAGAAAACTATTACATTAAATATAACTAAACTCAATTATGTAAAATTATGTAAATAATATAAACAATCTAAATGATAATAGTTATCTATGATAAGATTAATTAAAATATAACGATAATATAGATGAAAACCAACATTACAGTATTAAAAAATACTGTTATTTATCCAAGAAAGGGTGATTTTATGATTACTTTAAATAATGATTTATCATTACAAAAATTAAAAAATATTTTTAAAACGGGATTTTCCAATATATTAGGTATTAGCATGTTTTTTTTGTTTTCAGGTGCATTATATACATTAATAAATTCACCAGTTGAAATGTTATTTTTATATGTAATAATTATGATTGTTGTGTTTTTTGTTCTGTTTTATTTGTTTTTGAGAGGATTTAATATTAATAATTTGGTAAAATTGTATGCTGCAGGTCCTAAACAAATGGTAATCAGCAATGATATGATTACAGTTGTTTACGATGATAAAACTTATTATTTTAGAAAAAATGATTTTATTACTAATGAATTTAAATTGAAAATAACAAATGAATATATTACTATTCATATTAGTGGAATTTATTTCTTTTGTACTAATCAGTTAAGTGATGAACAACTTACAAAATTAAAGGAAATACATCATAATTTTATTAATGAAGACGTTATTGAAGTAGAAACTAAAGATTTACCGTTTATCATGTTATCAGATAACTTATTGGCATTACTAAAAATGGTTAATATTCCATTGTCGAAATTAAAATATATTATGCCTATTACTATAATTATTATGATATTAGATTTAATGATTTTTAAAACAGGAATTTATTGTCCATGTGGATTATTTATAGCACTAATTATTGTTTTTGAGATGTCACTTATTATTGGTTATAAGTGTGATAAAAATTTAAACCCAGCTAACTGCTGTAAACTATATCTCATTGATAATAAAATGTATATTAAAAAGAATGATAAAACAGTAAAAATAATTCCAACCGATACAATAAAAAAAGTAATTCCAGTTAAAAATGGTTATATTATTGTTTCTTCTTTTACAACAGTAACTGTATCTAATGAAAATGAATCATTAATTGAGAAAATATTGGATGCAATTTAAAAGAGTATAAATTATAAAGTTTTTCATTTATAGCATGAATATTGAAAAAATATAAAGGGGAAATAATTTTATTAATCGACTTGATTGACCACATCGTATAGGGGGTATAGTTTTTCTTTTAGAAAAACTATAAAACCATAACTTACAACATAAATAAATCTATTAATAATTTCTGATTTATCTAAGTTTTATTATTTACCCTGTGTCTTATGGTTAATCAAGTAATATTATTTGTTTTGTATATAATATTATAATGATGATTGGCTATAGTGTTTAAAAATATTGTTATTTATCTAAGAAACCAGGAGATTTATAAATCCACATTCATATATTTTAATATTTTTATAGATAATTTTAATTTAAATCAACTAAGTTAACTTGGTTGATTGGAAAGGGAAAAGTATATTATAAATGACTAACTGCATGAGTCATTTATAATATACAAGGGTGATTTTATGATTACTTTAAATAATGATTTATCATTACAAAAATTAAAAAATATTAATAAAATTGGTTTTTCTACCTCTTTGTGTGTTGTAGCATTTGTAATATATTCAGCTACATTATATGCATTGTTAACTACACCGGTTGAGATGTTGTTTCTATATATTTTCTTTATGATTATCATGTTTTTTGTTTTGTTTTTTACATTAGTGATAGCTTTTGCTAATTATAAATCACTAAAATCTTATGCTGCTGGTCCTAAACAATTATTGATCAGTGATGATATTATTACAGCTATATATGAAGATAGAAAATATAGTCTTACAAAAAATGATTTTGTACCAAATGATTTTAAATTAAGCATAAAAAAAGGGTATATTATTATTAATCTTAGGGAGATACATTTATTTTGTACTAATCAGTTAAGTGATGAACAACTTACAAAATTAAAGGAAATATATCATAATTTTATTAATGCAGATGTTATTGAAGTAGAAACTAATGGAATACCATCTACTCCATTAATAAATAATTTTTCTGGAGTTATGAAAGAAACGCTATGGATGCTAAATAATGTTTATTCAAGATTAAAATATATTTTTCCTATTGTCACAGTTTTAACAATATTAGATATTGCAGTTTTAAAAACAGGAATTTATTGTCCAGGCGGAGTGTTTATTGTATTAGTTGTAGCGTTTGAAATATTTTTTATTATAGGACATAAACTTGATAAAAGTTTTAAACCAGTTAACTGCTGTAAACTATATCTCATTGATAATAAAATGTATATTAAAAAGAATGATAAAACAGTAAAAATAATTCCAACTGATACAATAAAAAAAGTAATTCCAGTTAAAAATGGTTATATTATTGTTTCTTCTTTTACAACAGTAACTGTATCTAATGAAAATGAATCATTAATTGAACAAATATTAAATGTAAGTAGATAGAGGTTGTTTTATTGACAACCTTTTTTGGTTATTATATGAATAGATTAATTAAATAGAAAAACAGCCACAAGTAAAAACTTGGAACTGTTTTTTCTTACAAGAGATCAATTCCATTCTTTTTGTAAAAGAAAATCGCGAATATTGCGATGTTTGATTCCGTTACGACTCATATCAAACTCATCTAATGAAACGACATATTTAGGGAAGTTATCACGTATTCGATCATAAACATCAAACTCACGGTTTATGGAACTTTTTGAGGCTAGTAAATAAGCTACTTGTATATACAGTTTATTACCTCGGTCTTCACAAACAAAATCAATTTCTTGATTTCCTA
>NZ_JAGHEW010000108.1 GCF_017889095.1 Thomasclavelia sp.
GAATAAGATTAGATATAAAAGCTCGATAATTCGAGCTTTTTTGTATCATATAATATTGTGAAGTTTCTTAAATTGATAGTATTTAAGATTTTTGATGCTTATTTATCTATTTTATTAAAGAAAATTTCAATATTTAATAATAACTTAACATTTATTTCTTGAATTATACGCAAATAAATATTAAAAGTAATTCCTATATCTCTATGTCTAAGTGAGAAGGAATGCTTTTTAAATCTATATTATTGTAAAGTAGAAATACTTTTTTATATCAGTTTTAATTCTTTAAAAAGGTATATTTATTTCATGCTTTCTATTAATGGATTTAAAATATTATATTTATTGACTTAAGTATCAATAATCGCTAAAATATAGTTGAAGGATATAAATGAATATTTATTTATATCTGGACATACTATTAAATGAACAGCTATGTTCAAATATTATCCGCTAGCTGGCTTGCGGGATATAAAAGGCCAGCGTTCAAATATTATCCGTTAATTCGTGTACGGGATATAAAAGACGAATGTACAAATTGCCCCTTAGTTGGGGCATATTTTATTTAGGAGTATAATTCTATGATTCAATTAGGAAATTTATATTTTATAAAACAATCGTTTTTTGATTTGGTTCAAGACAATACATTGCCTATTAATAAACCGGATGACGAAAATGGAAAACATGGACGGCCTGCTTTTTGTGCTATCAAGATTGATCAAGGTGACTATTATTGGGTAATACCATTTTCTCATCAAATAGAAAAGTATCAGAAAATATATGATAAGAGCATTCAAAAATATGGTCGTTGTGATACTATAGAATTTGGATATGTTTTAGGAGAAAAGAAGGCTTTTCTGTTACAAAATATGTTTCCAGTTACTGAACAATATTTTAAAGAAGTATATATAGATAAAAATACCAAAAAGCCTATTGAACTATCGAATAAGTTAAAACACAACTTGAAATCTAAAGCAAATAAACTAATATCTTTATATAGTAGAAAAGGGATAAAACTAATGTTTACTGATATAGATAAGATACTGCAAACATTAAACATTGTTTAGATTCTTTAATCTTGTAGATTTTTCGATTTTTGGGGTTTATTTGGAGCTTAAAACTTTAAAAACTATTCAAATACAGTAAACTTCAAGGAACAATAACTTTTAAAATAGTACCTATTTATCAACAAAAATAGAAACTATTCAATTCTTGAAAACGGGTTATAAAAGTAGAGTAGTATAAGATCAGATATAAAAACTCGATAATTCGGGCTTTTTATTTTATTTGAATTTATATAACTTAGTATAAAGGGAAAATATATGTTAAAAATAGGTTTAATGCTGAAAATATATTGAATCGCTTTTAATAACATGTGATAATAAAATGAATATTATCTATCGATTGGAGGGATAGAATGAATGATCAGGAAAAATAAAATGTAGAATGGAAATCTATTTGGAAAGACGATTATTTAGAATGGATATGTGGTTATGCTAATAGCCAGGGTGGTAAATTATATATCGCTGTAGATAATTGTGATAATATTATAGGTCTTGATAATGTGAAAAAATTATTGGAAAGTTTACCAAGTAAAATCCGAGATGCTTTAGGAATTGTTGTAAATATCAATTTATTAAAAAATAATAATCTTGAATATATTGAAATAGATGTTCCTGCTTATCCAATTGCTATATCATGCAAAGGGAATTATTATTATCGTAGTGGTAGCAGCAATCAAAAATTAACTGGAGTAGAATTAGAAAGTTTTATTTTTAAGAAAACGTGGTGCTACATGGGATAATGTACCTCATCCATTAGTAACAATTGATGATTTAGATAAAAATGCAATTCAAAAATTTAAAGAGCTTGCGATTAAGAAAAAGAGAATTGATAAAATTGTATTAGAAGAAGATATAGAAACATTATTAGATAAACTTCATTTGCTTAATCATGGATATTTAACTAATGCTGCTTTACTTTTATTTTCAAAGGATCCAGAACGATATTTTACGGGAGCCTTTATTAAAGTTGGTTTTTTTGAAACCGATGCTGATTTGCTTTATCAAGATGAAGTAAGAGGTTCACTTTTTGATCAAATTGATAAAGTAATGGAACTTATATATTTCAAATATATGAAAGCTAAAATTTCATATCACGGACTACAAAGAGTAGAAGAATATTTTGTTACTGAGGACAGTATGCGTGAAGCAATTTTGAACGCAATCGTCCATAAACAGTATGAATCAGGTATTCCAATACAAATTAGTATCTATAAAGATAAATTGTATATTATGAATGTGGGTAAGTTGCCAGAGGATTGGACAAAACAAAATTTATATGAAAAGCATGGTTCAAAACCATATAATCTTAATGTGGCATTTAGCAGGACATATTGAATCATGGGGAAGAGGAATAGAAAAAATATTTGATTCTTGTAGAGAAAATTACTTACCATTACCAATTTATCATGTTAATTCATCAGACATTATGATCGAATTTAATGCTCCTGATCGACTAATAATTGATAATTTTGTAAAGGTTACAGAGAAGGTGACTGATAAGGTGACTGATAAAATGGAACTTATACTAGGATTATTAATTGAGGATCCAGCATATTCATATATTGATTTGGCAAGAAAAATGAATTTAAGTAGAAAAACAATAGCAACATATATTAAAAAATTAAAAGATTTAGGTTATATTGAAAGAATCGGAACAGACAGGAAAGGTTATTGGAAAATTATCAAAAAATAACTTTTATAAAAATGTGAATAAAAACTTATTTATAGGATTTAATAATCATATATATTTTAATAATTAATGATTCGAGAGTCAAAAGATGAAAACACTAATTTTGAGAGATTTGATGCTAAGTAGTACATAAATATAGTTAGGTACATCAAATAAAAGCAGTGGTGTTCTCAAATGAGAACACTAGCAAAAATATGATAATAAGTATTCTATAATAAGAACAATATTTAAAATATATTTATAATTGTTCTATAATGAAAACATAAAGAGATGACAATGTTATGATAGAGTGTAAAGATTATCTTGATAAATTAAGAGAATGGAAAGATCAAAATATTATTAAGGTAATTACTGGAATAAGAAGGTGTGGGAATAATGTAAAGTTAGAAATAATGTAAAGTAGAGATTTAAATTCTTTGATTTATAAGGAAATTTGATCAAACTACTTTACATTATTTTTTATTATTTAGATAAGTTGGTCAGCCAATCCATCAAATCCTTATTGTTCGTCCAATCCTGTTCTGAAATTTCAAATATATTTTCATATACTTTTTCTAATGTTTCAATTTTATTTTGATTGCACACTCTTGCATATATCTTAGTTGTTTTTACGCTGCTGTGTCCTAAGAAATCTCTAATATAAATCAATTCAATTCCAGCTTCTAGTAAATGAACTGCTTTCGAATGTCTAAATATATGTGGATGTACATTTACAGTAATATTTGCGTTATGTTCTGTATTTGATATTTTTACATATTTACTGATGATATATGAAATTCCTGTCCTTGTATAAGTATTTCCACTTCTGTTTTGAAAGAGATACGGATGGTTATGTCAAAGGTTGACAAATAGTTATCAGAAAATTTAAAAATTTATCATTTTTAATTCCTTTAATGCGCTCTTTTTTTTTGACGAAATCTCATAATACTGTTTAATATCTGCAATTCAATGTGAATTGTACTTATTTCTTTATAGAGTTTCCGTCCTTACTCTTTTAAATCTTATTTTATTTTTGTCTAATGCACGATTTAATTTGATTTAGAGCAGTGCGCAAATAATCCAAAATGAATTTATAGAGGTGTTTCATATCATATTTTCTCTTTATAACTTAAAACTCTATCTTCATTGATTGTACAAAGAACGTTTCAGTCACAAATGAATTAATAAACGAAAACAGATCGTTTATAAAAGCGTGTCTATATTTATGCTAGGAAAAATGATATAATGAGCATGTGTAGAAAGGGTGAAGCAAAATGGGTATGTATTTAAATCCAGGTAATGATGATTATTGTGAATTA
>NZ_JAGHEW010000109.1 GCF_017889095.1 Thomasclavelia sp.
ATATTCATTCAACGCTTTATATTCAATACTATTTTTCTTACGTTTTGCCTGATATAGTAATTCATCAATTTGCTTAACGATATCGCCTTGTAATTCTTGATTACAGTAAACGCCACCGATACTGATTGAAGGTTTGACAGTTGCTTCTTTAGTAACTTTCAAACTATTAACAGCATCTTTAATTTTGTGAAGGCGCTGGATGAAGGCTTCTTCATTTATTTTATGAAAAACAATTAAAAACTCATCACCACCATAACGAACCACTGCATCACATTCACGTGATAAAGAACGAATTATATCGACTAATTTTTTTAAAACGATATCCCCTGCTATATGTCCATAAGTATCATTGATCAATTTAAAATTATCAACATCTAATAAAGCAACTCCATCGCCCTTACTCGTTAAACCTTTTAACTGTTCTTCATAATAATTACGATTATATGCTTTAGTAAGGGAATCAAGATATAACCGCTCATTTAAACTGCTGATTCTTTCAATAAACTCATTTTTACCATAAGCTTCAAAAAGAGCATCATCATTTGATTTAATTACCATTTCAATAATATAAGGACGACTATCTACTTCAATATATTTAGAAACAATAATATAAACGTCACTGTCAACAAACTCATATTTAATAACCTGTCCTTTTTTAACATAAGCTTTTGCTGAACTACAATTATGACAACGATTTTCTTTTTTCCAAAAAGCAAAACAAGCATGAGGTTCAATACATAATTCATCGTTTTTGCCAATAAAATATGTTTTAGTAGTAATAACATCTACAATTCTTACTTTATTAAAAACTTTATTTAATTGTTCAATTAGTATTTTCAACTCTGTTGTTGTCAATTAAATTCCCCTCTTCCAAATAAATATTTAACCAAAAATATTTCCCCATAAAATTACAAACTGTCCCTCATCTATTATTTTTAAACTTCGTTTTTTATTATAACACGAATTTTATTTTCATAAATATCAATCTTAACAAATAAAGACTATTTATTCATTTTTTGCTTTTATATCCATTTCTTTTTACCCCAACAATACTTTTACATTATAACAAAATATGTTATTAAATGACAAGTTGTTATATTTAATAATCATTATATTTTCTAAAATAAGTACAATAATAATCAAGTGAGGTGCTACTGATGAGCAATATAATTGATTACAAGAAAATTGGAACTAGAATAAAAAACGCTAGAAAAGCACAGGGAATTACTCAAAAAGAAATATGTTCTGATTTAAATATTAGTCCTTACCATTTTTCCAAAATTGAGAATGCTCATGTATCAGCGAGTCTTGAAAGCCTAGCTGAAATAGCAAATTACCTTAATTTGGATCTGGATTATTTGTTAAGCGGTAGTTCAATGCTTAATAAAACTTATTTAGACGATGAAATGGCAATCATATTTAATAAATGCACTAAAGAACAAAAACGGATGATTATTGAAGTAGCTAAAGTCATTATGCAAAGTGAAATAAAAAGTGTACCTACTATTCAAAGATAAAGTAAGTACACTTTTTTATCATTGCTGTATGCTTCAATCTTCGTTAACAATACACCAGTATATTATTTTGGCTACTAATAATACGTGTTAATGCAGGTAAATACAACATAGTTTGATTAAAATGCAAATAAAATAAAAAAGCTAAAACCCAAGTAAAATCAAGGATTTTAGCTAATTTTCTAATGGTCTCCCCTTAGGGATTCGAACCCTAGACCCACTGATTAAGAGTCAGTTGCTCTGCCAGCTGAGCTAAGGAGAGATGACAAATATTATATTACAACAATCTAAGTAGAAAAGCAAGTGAAAAATAATGAAAAAAAGATATAGCTATGATATAATTAAGAAATGAATGGGGTGATTTGGTATGTTTTACAAACAAAGTATCAATAATATTAAAGTAGCTATCTTATCATTAGATGGGGGATTATTAGATTTAAATCGTTTGCGTTATAATTATTTTAAAAGAATCTGCAAAAAACATAATTATGATATTACCAAAGAAGAATTCGAAAAATCATTAGGTAATATGAAAACTATGTACCAACAATTTCCAATTAGTGATAATTATAGCAGTGATGAAATTAATGATGTTATTGAACGTGATTTATTTGAATATGCCAAGTTAAAACCGGAAGTACTAAAAAAAGAAGGAACTGAAGAATTATTACATTTTTTAAATCAGCGCAAAATTAAAGTTGCTGTAGTATCAACTCATAAAATTAAAAATGCAATTCGTTATTTACAACTTACAAAATTATACAATCAAATTGATTTTATTATCGGTGGTGATAATGATTTAGAAAAATTGCCTGATCCTGAAGTTTTGACTACTACTTTAGAACAGCTAAATTGTAAAAGCAATGAAGCAATGTTAGTAGCTAATTTTCCTAATTTATTATACGCCGGTAATCAGTGCTTGATGAACATAATTTATTTAAACGATTTATGCAATGCTGATGAAAAAATAATTCCACGAGTATACAAAATTGCTAAAAATAATTTTGATGTTATCAATGTATTTCTTTTTTCACCATACGACACAATGGAAATTTATTCGCCATTATTAGGAATGTCTGCTGACATGAATTTGGAAACTTTAACCCAGACATATCATCGTCTTTTAGAAGAATATCAAAATGATAGTCAATTAATTGAGCTCGTTCGCGATACTTATCATTATTTTTTAGGCCAGATTGTAAGCGAAACTGATGTTTCTAAGATAGATTCTGTTGACTTTGATAATCAAAGTGATAATCAGCTAAATTCTAATGATACTGCTGATAACGATTTATTAACAGCATTAAAAAAACAAAAAAACACAAAAACTACTGATTTAAGTAAAATGAATCAATTGATTGATCAAATTAATGGAACAACTACAAATAAAGAAACTAAACCAATAAAAAGACATCCAAACAGAAAGCAAAAAACCATTTGGCTACGTTTAGCTGACTTTGGTTATAATTTAGCTATTGATGCAATTGTTTCATTTATTTTCTTGCTTTTATATGTTTGTTTTGATGATTTTATTAATGGACCAGGTATGCTTGCTGGAATAATCAGTTCAATAATTGATACATATATTATGATTGCTTTTGCACCATTTATTTTAATTTTTAATGGTTTACATAGTATCCTAGATATTATTCCAAATTTTCAACAGATTACTGCTGGAAATCAATTTTTTTCCACTTTAACGATCCAGTTTATTTTTGCAGTTATTTTTAACATTATCATTGTATATATATGCAAATATATTTATCAATTAATTAAAGATCATGGAGGCAATAATGAAGATTTTTCAAAAGATCAATGAAACTGATATCAAAGTTTCCCACTTCTTTGTAAAATTTTATCATCATCATTTTTTAAATAAATTGATGATATTTATTGCAGGCAGTGGTGATTTCGGGATGATTTGGCTGGCAATCATTTTGTTACTTAGTTTAAATAGCACGACTAGAGTGCTTTCACAAAAAATGTTAGCTGCCTTGCTTGCAGCAACTCTCGCTGGTCAAGTCACAATTAAATCACTAGTTAAAAGAAAGCGTCCTTGTCATACTTTTAAAGATGTTAAAATGTTAGTTCCTGTTCCTAGTGACTATTCATTTCCTTCAGGTCATACAACTTCCAGTTTTGCTTGTGCAGTAAGTATTTATTTGTTTAATCCAATAGCTGGAATAATATTTATTTCTTTTGCGATTTTGATGGCATTTTCGCGTCTTTATCTTTTTGTTCATTATTTAAGTGATGTTGTTTTTGCTATACTGCTAGGAACTACCATTGGTATAATTATTGCTTTAATATAAAAAGTACCACATTCGTGGTACTAATACATCAGTGCTAATAATAGTACTGCAATACAATTTTTTAATGAATGTAATAAGATAGGCGCGAAAATCGTCTGTCTTTTTTCATAAGCAAAAGATAATGAAAAACCAACTGTCATATAAGGAATCAGCTTGATCCACTCACTCATATCACCAGCAAGAATATAACTATAGACATGCAATAATCCAAATAAAAATGCAGAAACGATATGGGCCAAAATTATATTTTTTTGTCTTAAACTATTAAATATTAACCCTCTAAATAACATTTCCTCAACAAATGGAGCAATTATTACTGTTTGAATAAACATCAGCGCAAAATTTGACTGTACTAAAGCTTCAACTAAAACTTGATTAGTTGCTTCACTGTCACTAGTTTGCAACAATAAATTTTGGATCATTTCTCCAACAAATGACAAGCCATAAGATACTAATAGCCCAATAGTAACTACCCAAATAATATTTTCAGTAAGATTATTTTTAAAAACCCTAAAATTTTCGTAAATAAAGTTTTTAAAAACCAAAAAGAGCGGGATGGCTACAACGATACCAACCACTAAATTATATATAACATTTAATCCATTAATATCAATATTACTACCAAAATAAACTAAATAAAGATTCAACAAAAAGTTAATAATTTTAGGAGCAAAATATAAATACCAGGGAAATAAAATAATCACCCCAATTGCTTTTTGTCGATTATTTAACTTTATTGTTTCTATAAAATTCAAACTAACACCTCATTAAACTATATTTTTATCTTCTAAATCAATTTCTTCATAAAATACTGCCAAGCAGACATTCAATTCCGCACTAAATAAATATGTAGTTATGATAGCCGCAATCAAATTAACAATAATTGTTACTGGAATGATCATCGTTACTGCCGTAAGCAAAAGTACCGCTAAAAAATACCAGCCAATATAAGATAAATATAAGACAAATAAAGCTCCTTTATGGCCTTTCATCAATCTTAACGATTCACTCATCGCCTTAATACCTTTAACATTATACTTTTCTAGTATGTAAGGCGTTAAAGCAAAACAGAGTGAATACATTACCATTATAACCAAAATAACGATAGTTCCTAAAACAATAATCCTTCTCAATTGATCAATGACAACTGCAAATACTGGATCATTTAAATACGCAGAAACTTGAAAACCATTTTTACTTACTTCATTAAATAAACTAATAATATTATTAATTCCAACATCACCAATACTAAACTTAGCAATTAGAGCACCAATAATAATTATAAATAATAATATTATACTTAAAAACACCTTATGGATAAAATAAGTAAAAAACAATTCTCGATATCTTTTAAACCCTGCCAAGCCATCTTGTTCAATTGAAATCTCATCACCACGTTCGTTAACCGTTTTTAAAGCAGTAACAATATTTCCATGACCTAATGGCAAGATAACAATTCCTGCTAGAAATGAAAAAAATGGGATCATGCTACCAATTAAATCAGTTAGATATTGTATCGCTGTTAATGTTACAGCAACAAAAATAAATACCGTCATTATATTACTACGATTCAAACCAAACGTACTTCTTGCTTTTGTTTTTATATCCCGAACATTCATCTTCAATACCTCCTTGACAATATTATAACAAATAATGCCAATAAAAGAAATTATTTGATATCTAAACTAGTTTTTATTGCCTGATTAATTCTTTCCATGATCTTACTATCAATCTGCCCGACTCTTTCTTTAATTCTTTTTTTATCAATCGTTCTAATTTGTTCCAATAAAACCACACTTCTTTTTTCTAATAAACTGCTATCAACCGTCACATGAGTTGGTAATGGATTTTTAGTTAATCTTGATGAAATCGGTGCAATTATTACTGTAGTCGAATAACGATTGCCTTTATTGTTCTGTAAGACAATCACTGGACGATAACCCCCTTGTTCACTGCCAATAACCGGTGATAGATCAGCATAATAAATTTCCCCTCTATGTATCATATCAACAACTCCTTTATTGCAATATATGATTAGTAATACAATTTATACCTAAAAATCATTAACTCTATGATTATTCTATGTTATGATTAATTAGTAAATAAATGGAGGAAGAAATATGATTGAAGCAGTAATATTTGATATGGATGGATTAATGATTGATAGCGAAAGAGTTACTTTTGAAGGTTACCAGCATGTACTAAAAAAAGATAATTTAACGATGAGCGAAGAAACATATAAAACTTTATTAGGCAAAACGGTTAAAGCCGTTTATGAATTGTTTGCTAGTGACTATGGGGATCAATATGATGTTGATCAGGTAATCAAGGAAGTACATCAATATATTGCCGACCGTTTTGAAAATGATGGGGTTCCTTTAAAAAAAGGATTATTAGAATTATTAAAATATTTAAAAGAAAACAATTATAAAACGATTGTTGCCACTAGCTCCCATCGTAGTCGTGTTGATCTAATTTTAAAACAGGCTAAAATAACTGAATATTTCGATGATTCTATTTGCGGGGATGAAGTAACTCATGGTAAGCCAGACCCTGAAGTATTTTTAAAAGCTTGTCAAAAACTTAATGTTAGTCCTGATAAAGCGTTGGTCTTAGAAGATTCTGAATCAGGGATCAATGCTGCCTATAATGCTAAAATTAAAGTAATTGGTATTCCTGATATGAAATATCCTGATGAAAAATATGTCCAAATGACTTATTCAATAATGAATGATTTATTAGAAGTTCGTGATTTTTTAATAAATCAAAAAAAGTAGAGAGCGTTCTCTACTTTTTCATTAAGTTATCAATTAAAGCTATGACCCGATTAGTATTATTACCATCATGATATTTAAAAAAGGTATGAGCAAACTTGTCAATTGGATATTGTTTATTAGCCTTAACTGCCTCAATCAATTCATCAATGCTTTGACAAATTGCTCCTGGCATCGTTTTTTGATAATCAACAAAACAGCCTAAAGTATCTAAATAATCATCCAGATCAGGAACAAAGAAATGCATTGGCTTATTAAGCAATGAATAATCAAAAATAATTGATGAAAAATCAGAAATTAACAAATCACTTAACGCAAATAATTCATGAGTATCTTCATTATTTAAATTAATGATTCGGGGATGACTAGCTAGTTTGGTATTTAATAATAACGGATGGAACTTATAAACCAAAACATACTCATCCCCTAATGCTTCTATTAGTTTCAATGCATCAAAAGCTACTGTTTTAAATCCGGTATATAAATTGCCCCGAAAAGTTGGTGCATATAAAATTACTTTTTTATCTTTTAAAACTGGATATTTTTTGATTAGTTTTACTTTACTATCGTTTAAATACTGTTTGTCAAATAAATGATCTACTCGTGGCATTCCCGTAGTAATAACATGATCACTAGCTATAGCAAAAGATTGATGATATGGTTCTTTCCAATAATCACTGTTACTAATAACATAATCATAGTTTTTAATTGGATATTCTCGTTTAATGGCATTACCAAACTTTTTGATAGCTCCAGTTGCATGCCAAATTTGTAACACGGTAACCCCCGGACGTTTAAAGTTACTAATTACATAATTATTATCAGTAATTAAAACCAGCTTAGAAGTATTAATAATATAAATTTGTTTAATACAGTTTAACATATACAAAAAATTATTTAATAAACTTTTTTTATTATAGTTGATCAATACTGTTTTTAACTGATAATTTTTATTTTGGACTAATTTTTCATAAATTAATTTTAGATCACTTTCTAGCTGACTAGATTCTAGTGACACAAAAGCAATCTGATTAGTCTTAATCTTAAACCGTAAGACAAAAATATTACTAATTCTTAAAATAATATTGATAATTACTTTTTTTATTCCCATTATCTCACCTGCTTAAATAAAATATCAATTACCCGTTTACTAGCATTTCCATCTTCATGATTATTAAAACGCTGGTTAAATGCTGTTAACCTTGAATAATCATAATCATTATTTGCAAGAGCAGTTAATAATTCATTTTCATCTTCAATTATTGCTCCTGGTAAATCTTGATAAATATCTAAATAAAAACCGCGTAATTCATCACGATAACTATCTAAATCATACATATAAAAATAAATTGGCCGATTTAAAATAGCATAATCAAAAAATACACTAGAATAATCAGTTACTAGAATATCAGCGATTAAATATAATGAACTAATATCCGCCTGAGGATCAATATAATAAACAAAATCTTTAACACTATCTAAATCAAAATCATTAATGATCAAATAGTGCGGTTTGAAAACAACAATATATTCATTTCCTAAAGCTTCTTGCCATTTTTTAAAATCAACTTCTAATTTAAACGTATAACCTTTTAGATTATATGAATTATCCCGCCAAGTTGGCGCATACAAAATAATTTTTTTATCATCAGGTAAATTTAAATCAGCCTTGATTTTTTGAATTTCTTCTTGATGATAATTTGATAAAATATCATTACGAGGATATCCCGTTTCAATTAATCTTTCTTTATTAATAGCAAAAGCACTTTGAAAAACTTCGGTTGTAAAACTGCTAGGACTAATCATATAAGTATATTTACTAACATCATTATCATAAGTTGAACGCATTTCTTCAACTGACATTTCACTACGATAAAAAGTTGTCCCTTCTGGTACTTCAATATCATGAGCTAATTTTTTAAGCGGTGTACCATGCCAGGTCTGTAAATAAATCTGATCTTTTTTCTTTAACACATATTTTGGTAATTTACAATTAGCAATCCAGTATTTTGACCTAGCTAAATAAAAGAAATAAGGAATACTAAAATATTCAATTATTTTGGCATTAGGAATCGTTAAGTTTTTTTGACGATGATGCTTGATGGCAAAAATACAACGATAATTTTGATATTCACGATGATTAGTAATATATTGGTGTAATGCTTTAGGATTATCACTATAACCGCGACCATGAAATGAAATAAATAAAATTGTCTGTTTATCGCTAGGAATAAAACGATAAACTAATCGATAAGTAATCCTAATTATTTTCCCTAAGATATTTTTTATCAGTTTCATTTCTTAACCTCCTAGAAAAATAAGGGGTAATGCCCCTTATTTAAATACTTCTTCAACAACTCGTTTACTTGCATTTCCATCTTCCCACAAGCAAAAACGCTGATAGAACTGTTGATATTTTTCTTGATATTTTTGGTTTAACTGATCAAGATGTTTGATTTGATCAACTACTTCCTCACTGGTATAAACAAGTGGTCCAGGCAGTTCAGTTTCCATATCAATATAGAAACCGCGTAAAACATCACGATATTTATCTAAATCATAGGTGTAGAACAATAATGGTCGTTTTAGATTGGCAAAATCGAAAAACACACTTGAATAATCAGTAATACAAATATCACTAATTAAATAGATTTCAGTAATATCATCATATTTACTTAAATTAAAAGCAAAATCCTCTAAGCCCGTAACATCTAAATTATCTGCAATATAATGGTGAGTTCTTAATAAAACTACATATTGATCACCTAATTCTTGTTTCAATAAATCTAAATCTAGTTTTAATTTAAATTTATAACGCCCGTTACCATAATATTCATCATCACGCCAGGTTGGAGCGTATAAGATGGTTTTTTTATCTAATGGAATCCCTAATTTTTTCTTTAACTTTAAAGCAATCTCATCACGATTTTTGGCTGATAATAAATCATTTCGAGGATATCCCGTTTCTAACATATTACCATCATACATAAAACAGCTTTTAAAAATATCGCTAGAAAATTTATTAGGGGC
>NZ_JAGHEW010000110.1 GCF_017889095.1 Thomasclavelia sp.
ATATGATTGAAAATTATGATGTAAAAGTCGAGGGCGGTGCATACGGATTAAAGATAACAAAACAAGGAATTTTCAAAGATAATCTTGGCAAAGTTCATGTTGCTGTATGTCCTGAATGTGGGTATCTTGAATTCTATCTTGAAGATACTAAAAAGATAAAAAAGTAATCCAAATCCCAATTACTAATATTTACAAAGCGTTTATCTAATTAAAGATAAATCGCTTTTTCTTTACTTAAAATGATTACAAGATGTTTTTATATCTTGAACTTGCCCCTTACAAATGTGAAATATGATTGATATGAAACCGTCCTTGATTATTTAAAAAACAGTTAAATTGCTTATTAATATGTGATAAAATAAACAAAATGGAGGGATGCAGTAATGGGATTATTTACAAAAAGAAAAAATAAAAAGAATTCTAAAAGAGTGAGAGATTTACCGGGAGAAAGATTATATTATCAATCATTACAACATGGCGATGATGAATTAAGTTTATTAAAACAAGCTGTTGATTTAGGCAATAGTCACGCCATGTCTGGGCTGGCACGTTACTATTTTGAACATAACCCTAATGATGAAGAAAAACGTCATCAAGTTGTTGAACTTTATGAAAAAGCTGAAGCAACAGGATCAAAAATTGATTCTTTTAAATTTGCAATCGCTTATCAACGGATAAAAGAATATACAAAAAGTGTTGAAAGATTAAAAATGAGTATTGATGAAGATAATAATCAAGATGCCTATTACTACTATGCTCGGGCTCTTGAACTAGGCAGAGGAGTCGATCAAGATATAAGAAAAGCGATTGAATATTATCAAAAAGTAGTTGCAATCGGTCACCCTATTGATGCATTTTATCGAATGGGAACATATTATCTTGATGGCCAATTTATCCCCAAAGACATAGAAAAAGGTCTTGAGATGTTGGAAATGGCTGTTAGCCAGAATCATGAAGCTGCCCTTGTTGAATTAGCTAAATTTTATTACAATGAACAAGATTCTCTTTATAAAAATGATCAAAAAGCCTTTCAATATGCTAAAAAAGGATATGACAGTTTTAATAATCTTGAATGTGGTTACTATTATGCACTATTACATTATGAAGGTCGCGGTATTGAAAAGGATACTTATACAGCAATCCAAACATTAAAACATATTAATTCTTTAGGATATATTCAGGCAAAAAATTCTTTAGACTCTATTTTGCAAGAATGGGAAGAAGAATATCGTAAAGATCATAAAAAAGCTTCATCATACATTCATAGTGATCCCAACAAAGCGATATCTCTTTTTCATAAAATCAAAGAAAAATATCATTGTTCCATCTATGATGAACTCGACAAATGTAAAAAACGTTTAGTAGAGATGGCTGATATTCTCTTTGACGAAGCAATCAAAGAAGATGATTTCAATAAAATCAGGGAATTGGCACAAATCGGAAGCCTAAAAGCAGCATCTTATTTCCTTGAGGAAATATATATCAATTGTTGTTTAGAAACATATACTTGTACAGGTGAATATCTATATGATGAAGTCACATTTCATGAGGGAATTACTTATTATGATGGAGTCACTTATTATGAAAATTGTAAAGATACTCCGTATGAATTTTCTAAAGATAAATGGAATGCGATTTTGAATCTCTATGATATGAGAGCAAAAGAATTAGTTAATGAAGAAAAATATTCTGAAGCCTTAGATCTGATGAATTGCGTTTATCCATATAAACATCTATTATGTATGGTTTCAAAATGCAAGTTATTATTACAAAAGAAACACTATGAACGTTGTTTAGATGTCTGCGAAGATATATTTAATCACCCTGACATAGAGAAGAAAGTAAATGCTTATATCATGCTAGAGATAATTCAAACAAAAGTTGATTGTGATAGACTGCTTAAAAATTCATAGTTATCTAAACCCAAAAAACAAATAGTACAACTTCGCATAAATGGCTAAAAATTTGTAAAAAATATTATGAATTTAAACCGGAAGTCAAATTGAAGATTTCCGGTTTTTCTAGGAATATGAAAAATATGGAAAGAATATCTTTTAAATATTATAATAATTTATATGAATAAATTGATATTGGGAGGCACACAAAAAATGTTTAAGGGATTTGATTTTACAAACTTTTGGAAAGACAGTGCGTATGCACTGAAAGAATATGTCAGTGCATCTCCCTCTGATGAACTGATAACCAGTATTGAACAAGAATTAGGCTACAAGTTACCACCATCTTATATTTGGCTGATGAAACAACATAATGGAGGTATTCCAGCTAATACTTGTTTTCCTACTGATAAACTTACCAGTTGGGCAGGCGATCATGTAGCTATTACAGGAATTTTTGGTATTGGACGAGAGAAAACATATTCATTATGTGGCGAGTTGGGAAGTCAATTTATGATTGAAGAATGGAAATACCCGGCTATCGGAGTAGCTATTTGTGATTGTCCCAGCGCTGGACATGATATGATATTTTTAGATTACCGGGAGTGTGGCCCACAAGGGGAGCCTAAAGTAGTGCATATTGATCAAGAATGTAACTATAAAATCACTCCTTTAGCAGATAGTTTTGAGGACTTTATTCGTGGCCTTGTAAACGAAGATAATTTTGAGTTAGAAGTTTAACAATAAAGAAATTAAACAGAATGAAAAATTGGTAGTTAGAAAGGAAGAAAATCATGGGAAAAGAGAAAATCAGGTTTATATGTTTTTTATTAGCTTCAATATGTTTCTTTATAGTGTCAATAATAAATTTTATGGATAAGAATACTTCCTCTGCAATAATATTTTTATTATTAGGTATTTCATTTTTACTTTTATCAACTACACATTTAAAAAGCGACAAATAAGTACAGATATAAATAAAAATCCCAATTTATCGTTATCATAAACCAGGAAATTTGAAATGTACTCCTGGTTTTTTTGGTTAGAAAAAAGTGTGCTGAATCAGCACACTTTTAAGCCTTTTTAGTTTCAAATAGTTTTTTGAAATCAAAGAAAGCAACTAATACACCTAAAGCAATTAATAAAATTGCGATGATTAATTGTAATCCTGATGTTAGAAAATC
>NZ_JAGHEW010000111.1 GCF_017889095.1 Thomasclavelia sp.
AATGATATTTTTAAGATTGTATTGTATAAATTATAATAAAATAATATAAAAATTTAATTATTATCACAACTTAATAAAAATTAATATCATTATTGTTGAAATGATTTTTAAATTATGGCATATTAAAATTGTCTTAGAGATTACAATAAAATAGGCAAACCTGTTGAAAAACAGAGTACGCAAAACTATAGGGTCTACATCTTTTATGATATGATAGCCAGCTGCATTTCTTTTTGGGGGCGTGCTTTTTGTATGCTTTTTTATTGTTCAAAAGGAGGTATTGGAATTGAAAAACAAAGTAAAATTTTATTATTAAGTGCAATTATTATAACAGCATTATTTGCTCCGTTAAAAGTATTTGCAACTGATAGTAGTAAGGAGGTGGAAGTACAACCGGATATTTCTGAATTATCTGGAGATAGCGTTGAAGAGATGCAAGAGGATTTTGATTCGATTGCAAATAAAAATGCTAAAAGTTCAAAAGACATAAAGCCATATAATATAGATTTTTCTAAATTTATATATTTGTCTGATATTGAACATGATGCTAACTTATCTTATCTAGAATGGAAACAGGTAAAAAAAGATTACAGTTCTTCAGGAAACAATTTACATCTTTTAGTTAATGGTAAATCAAAAATATTTTCAAAAGGAATTGGTGTTGATTCTGATGCTCAAGTTGTTTACAACATCGAAAACTATTCAGCTGACTTTACTAAACTGGTTGGATATATTGGTGTTGATTATCGCCAAGTTAATCAAACTGGTCTAAATGTTGATGGCGTTGATTTTTCGATTGAAACATCTAATGATGGTAAAACTTGGAATAAAGTATGCAACATTGGAATGAAGCAAGCCAAAGATGAGGCTTATAAATTAGATCTAGATATTTCAAATGTAAAATATATTAGATTAAATGCTTTAAATGGTCCTAATGGATTTAAATCGTATGATCATGCTTTATTTGCAGAAATCAGACTTGTTCAAAAAGGATATAATGTTGATGAAGAAACTGATTATACTGGATTTAAAACATTAGAAGAGTATGATAAAACAATTTCTAGTCGTTCAATTGAAGAAAACTTTTCAAATCATAAAAAAGAAATTCTTGAAAGAGAATTAGTAAATAGAGTAGGTTATGATAATCTTATTTCAGCGGCAAGATATGTTGATGGAGCTGCTGATGCATTTGACTGGCTAAAGAAAGATAAAGATGCTTTGCAATTATTTATTGAAGCTGGTGGTTATTTTAGTGGTAATGGATATAATGCGGTAGTTGCATTAGGTCGATTATATAAAAAGCATAGCGGAGATATGACTAATCCAGTTTATAAAAAATTACTTTTAGCTACAGCAGCCGCTTTTTGTAAAGACATTAGAAGTTTCACAGTAAACTATGGTGGTAATTCATTTAAAAACGATCCTGTTGTTCGTTATGAAAATTTTAAAAAATTATATGATGATGGACAATTTGTTCGTCAAAGTGAATTTGAAAGCTATCCAATGGAATTAGTTCGAACAGTTGTAGATGGTCAGGTAAACAATGATGAAATTCAATGGTTAAGAAATTATATTGAAAAAAAATATCCAAGTAATAAATATTTAAATAACTGGGTCCGCTATAATGGTTATGGCTATGCTTCGTATGTAAATACCGGATATGGAAAAAGTGAATTCTATGATGAAGCTTATAAAAGTAAATGGGATGAAAAATACGACTTTTTGAAATATGGCGTAAGTTATGGCGAAAAGAATGTATATCGAATTTGGATGTTTATGGAAGCTGGAGCAATTTGTTGGGGTCTTTCAGGAATTGGAAGAACAGTAAATGAAGTTCAAGGGATTCCAGCAATTGGAACATATCAGCCAGGACATGAAGCATATTTGTTGTATTCACAAAACTCTGATGGAAAAGGAATTTGGAAGATTTCCGATGATATTTCTGGTTGGGGAAAATCATATACAAGATGGGGTGCAACTACTTTTACTGAACATCGTTTAATGCTTGGCTGGGGCCAAAAAGATTATAATAAATTAAGTACCGGAAACAATACATCATATACTCTATTAGCACAAGATGCTTTAAATGATTATGATAACTATTTAAATTCAATGTTTTATAATCTGATTGCTAACAGCTATAAACAAGGTACATCAAAGCATGAAGATGCTTTAAAACAATCGCTAAAATGTTATAGTAAAAATCTAGATTCACTATATGGATTATATCAATCTTATGCAGTTGATAGTTCTACTACTAATGATGAGTGGGTTGCACTAGCTAAAACAGTTGCTTTAGAATATCGCTATTTCCCAGCACCAATGGTTGATTTATTAAAACTAATTAGAGATAAAATTACTGATGAGTCATTACAAATTGAAGTTGACATGCTTCAATATGAATCATTAAAATTAGCTAGTCAGGCAACAGCTAAAGAAAGTTTACAAAACGATGCTTGTAAACAAGTAGCTAATGAATTATTAGGAAACGCTAAAGAATTTGCAACTTTTGCATTTGATGGTGAAAATGCTAATACAATTATAATTAGTGATGATTATCAACAATCAACACTTCAAATAAGAGTATCACTAGATGGTGGAAAGACATGGGAAACATTTGAAAATGGTCAAAAATGGACAAATAGCCATGCTATTAAACTATCAAAAGAACAAATTTCTAAAATCAATGCAACAGATGATATTTTAGTAGGTTTAAGCGGTACAAGTGAAAATCATCGTATCGACATTAAAGATGGAAAAGCAATTTCAAATAGTGTATATAAAAATGATGATGAAAATGTATTAGTTGGTGATATTGGAAGCTTAGAATACAGTAAAGATGATGGTGCTACTTGGAATGATTATATCGGAGGAATTAACTCTGAGATAAGATTTACTGGTGATGTTAATGTAAAATTTAGATATAAAGCTCATGGTGTATATTTACAAGGACCAGAGAAGCAGTATACTTTTAATAAAGATGAAGATAATGAAAAATCAAAATATTTACAATTAAAACATGTAAGTTTACATTCATATTCTTCACAACAAAGTGGTGGAGCTGATCATGCTGCTAAAAATTTAATTGATGGTAATGGAAATACTGCTTGGCATACTAAATTTAACTCGTATGATCAAAAATATTACTCAGTAGAATTTGATCAGGTAAGATATATTAATAAGATGACATATCTTCCAGGTGGTCAAAATGGTAGATTAAAAGCTGGAAAGATCTATGCAAGTATGAATGGAGAAGATTGGACATTAGTTCATGAATTTTCAGGATTACAAAATAACACTAATTTAAAAACAATTGATTTTAATAAAAATGTTGAAGCAAAATATCTAAAAATAGTTGCTACTGAAAATTATGGAAACTATGCCGAAGAAGGTAAAATGTATTTTAGTGGAAAAATGATTAGTTTCTACGAAGATACTACAATGTCTTTTCAAGCAGACATAAAAATCAGTTACAGTAAAACAACGTTTACTAACCAGGATGTTACAGCTAAATTGATTTTACCAGACGGTTATACTAGTGATGAAACTGAATATGTTTTCAAAGAAAATGGAACTCACATTTTTAAATATACAGATGTAACTGGTAAAGAAGGTACAATTGAATCTAAAGTTGACTGGATCGATAAAGTTGCTCCAACTGCTAAAGTAGTTTATAGTACAACTGAAGCAACAAATGGAACAGTAATTGCGACAGTTCAAGATTTTAGTGAAGATGATATTGAAATGATTAGTGAGGGTGGTTACACTCATGAATTCACTAAAAATGGAGAATTTACATTTAAATTTAAAGATAAAGCTGGTAATATTGGCAGCGTCGAAGCTAAAGTAACTTGGATTGATAAAGATGCTCCAGTATTAGGTGTTTCTTTTGATAAAACAGATTTAACAAACGGTAATGTTACGGCTACTCTATCAGGCCTAGAAGCTAGTGATACAATTTTAGGTGATGGTAAAAATTATCATACTTTTACTGAAAATGGAACTTATGAATTCGTAGTAAAAGATGCTGCCGGAAATACTACTAAATTGACTGTTTCTGTTGATTGGATTGATAAAACTAAACCGGTAGGAACATTACAATATTCTACTGAAAAATGGACCAATGATGATGTTGTTGTAACATTAAGTGATTTAAGTGAAGAAGTAGAATTTTTAGATGGATCTAAAGGTACTCATACATTTACTAAAAATGGTGAATATACATTTAAAATTAAAGACAAAGCTGGAAATGTTAATGAATATACAGCTAAAGTTACCTGGCTAGATAAATCTAAACCAGAAGGTATTTCATTATTTAACTTTGTAAGTGATGATAATGGAATGGTGTCATCAATAAAATTAAATCTTTTAGATGAAAATGTAGAAATTATTAGTATCAATGATGATACAGACAATAAAGATAAAACTATTAAAGAAAATGGTATTTATAAATATAAAATGAAACTAGTTGAAACTGGCTATGAGTTTGAATATATTGTTAAAGTTGATTGTATTGGTATGAGCAAACCAGAGTTATCAAACGATTCAAAATATGACAATGCTTTAATTGGCAGTGTTGTGGAAAATAACACTACTACTGATACAACAATTGATGATTCTAATAGCAATAATTCAAATAATGATAATACTGTTGTAAATGATAGTAATGTTGATAGTTCAAATAATGGTACACCAACTGTTACTCAAAATAATTCTAATCAAACAGAATCTAGAGAAGTAGTATTAAACTCTAATAGAAGTACAACCAATACTTCTAGAGAAAATAGTACAGTTTCAAACCAGGAGTCAAATCAAACTAAAGTTGATAACACAAACCAAAAAACTACTGAAAACCAAAAAACAGTTAAAAACGATCAGGTTTCTAGCAAAAATACTGCTAATGACCCTAAATCTAAATCAGATTCACAAAGCGGTTTTGATCTAAAAATATTAGTTCCAGTATTAGTAGGAGTTACTGGTTTAGGTGCATTATCAATTGGTTTAAGATTTAAATTAATAAAAAATCGTCACAAGATTTAATTAAAATATAACAAAAAATGACTGTAGTTCACATTTTGTGAATTACAGTTTTTATTATTTATAAATATTATAGTAATTGAATAAAAGATATTCACAATTAATTCACAAATAATAAAATAATAACATGATTGTTTCTATAACTAATTAAATAATTATGTTAGAATATTGTTATAAATAAATTATTTTTAAGAATAAGAGGTAATAACAATGGAATGGGAACATTTATTTAGAGAAATAATACTAGAACGTGGTTATGATTATTATTTAAATGATGCTGTAATTAGTATGGATGAATTTGATGGTGGGATTAGGGCAATTGTTTCGGGAACTGAGGATTATGAAGTAGAAATATTGATTGATAATAATAGAGTTATTGATATGTATTGTACTTGTCCGGATGCAATTGATGGTCATAATTGCAAACACATGGCAGCAGTTTTATATGATTGGCAAGCAGATCAGGAATTAATGGAATTAGGAAATTATGTGGAACCTGCTTTTTATCTAGATGATAAAATCAATGATCTTAAACAGATTATGACTAAAGCAACTGCTAAACAGATTAACGATTTTTTATTTGAGGTATTAAAAAATGATCATTATTTATTTTTAAAATTTAAGCAGATAGTAGAACAAAATGCAATTTCAATAAACAAGGATGATTATGAAGCATAAATAGATGCCAAAATTAAAGAAATTAGTAGTAAAGCTGTAATTTTAGATATCGCTGAAAATATAAACTATTAATGGATAAATATTTTGATTATATGAAAGACTATTTTAAAGAGTTACTTGGGGTGTAATTAAAGGAAGATAAAAATGAATGAAAAAGAGAAAATGATTAATGGTTTAAAATACGATCCGACTAATTACCAGTTAGTAATTGATCGAACTAGAGCAAATAGAATTTGTACAAAATACAACAAAAGAACTTTTTGTGAAATTAATATGCGCTCACGACTTTTAAAGAAGCTAATTCATGCATCTGGTAATTTTTGGATCAAACCGCCAATTTATTTTGACTATGGCTATAATATATATCTTGGTAAAAATGTTATGTTGAATTATGGCTGTGTAATTTTAGATGTTTGTCCAGTTAAAATAGGGGATCATACTTTAATTGGGCCAGGAAGTCATATTTATACAGCGTGTCATTCATTAGATATTCAAGAAAGAAAAGATGA
>NZ_JAGHEW010000112.1 GCF_017889095.1 Thomasclavelia sp.
GAATTGAAGAACATTGAAACACATCATTTCCTAATGGACCAGTAAAATATTCTTTTTGTTCATTTGCGATTTTTGAAGCCAATTTACAATATTCTTTTAAATCATCGATCATTGGTACATTAACGACCTTAAAAAGTTCGGTATCTTTATTTAGATATGTAAATGCTGTATCTATTTTATCAAATAAAACAATATTTCCATCTACAAAACGATATCGAAATGCTTCAATTTCATTGGCACATTTACAAACAGCATAGACCATCGCTAAAGTAAAAGAAATTTCATATTTTTTAACCATATTCCTAAAATTAGTAATACCCACTTCAAATGTTATACAAAACGCTGGTTCAACATTATTTCTAAATACTTTACAATGCATCGCCCTTGCCCATGATTTTTCATCTATTATCTGATATGAATTAGCCATTTTAATTTCCTCCGTTAATTTTAATTTAACTACTTTATCTACATCCTTTTTATAAACGCAATAAACTCATTTCCTATCTCACAATTATATTACTTTTAGTTTTTATTATTGATATAATACCAATAATTCCTATTTAAGCTAATAAAATATTTAGGTTTTAATAAATCAATTTATCCACTCCTGATGCAAAAATATATTATTATAATAATATTTATAAACATATATCAATTGCAAATAGAATACAAACGAGTTTTATAACTTATATGGTTTGGTATTAATAAAATCAGATTAAATCTTCATCAAAATAATCCATATCTAATCGCTTAATTTCGTATATTTTTTCTATACTAACACCTAAATTATAATCAATCATTAAATTAGTAAGCATTTTACCATCAATTAAAATCAGTTTAACTTGAAGTTGTTTCTTTGCAAATTCAATTGCTTCTTTTGTATAAGAAGAAGTAGTAATAAATAATCCTTTAGATCCACCTTGTCCAGCAACAGCACCTAAAAACTTTTGTATTTCCGGTCTACCTACAACATCATTCCATCTTTTAGCTTGAATATAAATATTATTAAAACCAAATTTATCTTCTTTGATAATACCATCTATTCCCTCATCACCACTATATTTTGTACTAATAACAGATTCATCATCAAAAGCATACCCCATTCGATTTAATAAATCTAATACCAGTCTTTCAAAAAAAATTGGTTCTTTTGAAAAAATCATTTCTAATAGTTCATCACTTAATCGAGAAGTAATCATTTTTATTGATTTATCAATACTTTCAATTGGTGTATTATTTTCCTCTGCATTAATTTCTCTAGCAATATCTTTTTTATTTGGTTTAAAAAACTCTACAAATGATGGATATTTCATTAAATATTCATTAGTAATATCATCCCCAGAATCAAGAACCTTTTTACCTTCTAAAGTTATTTTATAAACTCCCCTTCTTACTGTTTCTAAAAGTCCTGCTTTAGCTAAATATGTTTTTGTCCAACCTAGTCGATAATAAATAACCGTACACTTATCATTTTCTAAAGTTTCTTCTCTATCTTCCATAGAAAGGTTTAATACATCAGAAACCTCTTTAACTAATTCTTTCAAGCTTAATTCTTTATAACGATTTAAAACTATTAATACTTCTTTATACATTTCATTATATTTAGGTACCATTTTATCTTTCCTCCCTTTTTCAACCAGCCTTTAACATCTATAATAAATAATCATTAACTTTTTATCTCATATTATAATTTTCTTTCAAAATCTATCTGGATAAATTTCTTTCCATTAGGCAAAATATGTTCTAACGATTTTATTTTAGAATAACCAATTTCAAACATAGCTTTTTCTAATTCAGCTTTTTCTATTTGATGATGTATTTGGTTTAAATTATCAAATACATGCAGATAAGGAGAAGCTGATACCCAATTACCCTCTAGATTAATTTGAATAATACATGAAACATATTTAGGATTAACTTGCTTGATTGCTTTTTGAAAACATTCATAGCCAATATATTCTATTATTAAATTTGCAATAATCATATCTGCATGAGGAAGTTTATCTGTTTCATTTATTAAATCAATACATAAACACTCTAAGATATCTTTCAATTGATCATATCTTTTAATTACCTCTTTTAAATAAGCTATATTAATATCGATTCCGTATACTTTTTTAAACTTATTTTTTTCAATATGTTCCAGACCATTTCCACCAGCAACTCCCAATATCATTACATTAGAAATAGGATAGGTATTCAATTGATCTTTCATCATTTCATTCATAATTTGCAACTGCTTAACAGAATCAAGTTTCATATGATTTTCATAATCAGTTAGCAAAATTTCTTCCCATGGATTTTTCATGATGATTGTACCCTCCTATACTTTTTATATTTCCATCATTTACTTTTTAACTAGTTTTAATTTTATATTTTTTCTATCAGCAATTTTTTTAAATATATTAACTACATATAAAGATTGTTCCTTTATAGATAAAGTAGACAATTCATCGTTTTGTTGTATATGCTTCATAATTTCTTGTAGTGTAGAAAGTTCTAGTAAATTAACTGCTACACAAAAGAAATTCTTTCTACGACCGTCATTATAATTAGCAAGCAAATATAAAAGAATTGTTATTTTTTCTTGTTGTTCAAAACTATATTGTTCAATACCAATATCTTGTGCTCTTTTTAAATCTGCTTTTTGACGTTGATGAGTAATAAAAGAATCATATTCATCAATATACTGATATTTTTTACATGGATAATCTTTACATTCATAGCAATACTCAATTTTTCCATGTTCAAGACTACATTTAGCAATTTTACATGATTGATTACCATTACCACAACCACCACAATATTTTCCTAAAAACATTGGACATAATCCACAATTCAAGCCACAAAGAGAAAATAATTGATTTTTTCGTACAAATCCTTTCATAATATTAGCTCCATAAAATTTCATTATTAATAATTGTTTTCTATTTCTTCAATAACAACATTTTTTTATTTAAGATTTCTTTAATAAAGTTATCGTTATTTTTTAAAGATATATATAATTCTCGATTTTTGGTTTTAATATAAATTCGATCGATTGAATTGGCAGTTGCCGCTATTGGATTATGACTTTTTTCAATTTGAATTATGTCATTAATATTTATTCGTTCTTTTTGAAATCCATAATATAAAATGAAATAATTATCATATAACTCAATTTTATTTCTAATTAAAATAGGTATCCAGACAAGATTAAAACCATAATAAAAAACTCCAAGAATAATCCACCAAATATTTAAAATATCTAAATTATTATAAAAAATTATAACTGGACATACATTATACAATCCAACAACTAAAATTAACCACCAGGCATTTTTACCAGCATACGTTTTTACTTGATTCATAATCTTGATCTCCCATCAATTATTTATTTTAATTACTTAATATTATATCATCAATTGATTATCTTTTATAGCTGATTACTTTTATCATAAAAAAAGATATTTCAATTAAATAAAATATCTTTCTATCTATTTTCTTATTTAATAACGTAAAATAAAATAAATAACATATACCCAGCTAAGTAAGCCATGAAAGATAGCCCAGCCAACAGAATGCCAGGTTGTATAACTAATAACCATAGCTAAAGCACTACCAAAAGTGATTCCTGATTTAACTGTTTTTTTCACGATAGTTGTTTTATTTTCTTCCATCATTACCTCCATTTTATTTATAACCATTAAATTTATCTTTTTTCGATAAATATTTCTTGATTATTTTTATCAATCATTGTTTTAATTTCCATTAATATTCGTTGCATAGTCATTCCTTTACATTTTTACTATTTTTTTAATTATATTAGCTGTTCTTATTGTTAGTTTAGATGCAATATTGGCATTTGCTGTTTTTGACCACCAGTTAGTTTTTTGATACTTTTTTCGGTTAAATGACCAGAATATCGCATTTTGATAATTTTCTATTTTTTCTAATTCTTCTTTAGGTTTTCCAATTTCACCATAAACTTCATCAAAATTAGCTGGTGGGATTATCAAGATCAAATTATCATAGATTTCTTTATCATCATTTCCCCACCAAGTTGGAGCATGCAAAAGTATGTCTTCAAGTTTTTTACTTGAAATAACAAACACAGGAATATTTAGATTAAATTGCTTTTTTATCACTTCTTCAATTTGATTAGTAATTATTTCTATACTATCTTTTTCACTAGAAAAAATTACATTGCCACTATTTAAATATGTTTTAACTTCTAAAAATCCTGCTTCTTCAAAAGCTTTTTTCAACTCATCCATAACTATTTTATTTTTGCCACTAATATTAATTCCTCGTAATAATACAATATATCTTTCCATCCAGGTAAATTCTCCTTTTTTATTCATCATCTTTTAATCTTGAATACATTTTCATATCAAGGATTTTCCCGTTTTTTATCGCATTTTTTCGTAACGTTCCTTCATAGTGAAATCCGGCTTTTTCAAGCACGCGACATGAACCGATATTATAGGCAAACGGCTCAGCATAAATACGAATAATATCGCTATTATTAAAAACATATTCACAAATTTGGTTAACTGCTTTAGTCATTACTCCTTTACCCCAATATTCTCTAGCAAGATAATATCCTAACTCACCTGTTTTATTATGGATGTTTTCTTGACGAAAAACTGTAATACTTCCTATTAC
>NZ_JAGHEW010000113.1 GCF_017889095.1 Thomasclavelia sp.
GATGTCTTTCAATCAATCACTTTCTTTTAAAAAAATCAGTTACTAGAAATAAATCTAATAACTGACTTTTAAATTTATAATATTTATGTATTATTTAAGATGATCAATAATATGACGAGCCACAATAATTCCATTAGCTCCAGCCTGAGCTAAACCTCTAGTTAATCCTGCTCCATCACCAGCAACATATAAACTGTCGATTTCACATTCAAAACCTTCTTTTACTTTTGGTCTAGCTGAATAGAATTTAGCTTCTACTCCATATAATAATGTATGTTCATTAGCGATACCAGGTGTTACGTTATCCAAAGCTTCAATCATTTCAATAATTGATTTCATTGTATTGTAAGGTAATACTAACCCAAGATCTCCAGGTACAGCTTCAGCTAATGTTGGTACAGTATATCCCTCTTTTAACCTTTTTTCAGTAGTTCTGCGACCCCGTTTAATATCTCCATATCTCTGAACGATTACTGAACCGTTAGAAAGCTTATTAGCCAAACGACTAACTTCATGAGCAAATTCATTTGGTTCATTAAACGGTTCACTAAATGTATGGGATACTAATAAGGCAAAGTTAGTATTTTTACTTCCTAATTTAGGATCATGATAAGCATGTCCATTAGCTAACATGGTTCCACTATGATTTTCAATTACCACATGTCCTGATGGATTAGAACAGAAAGTTCTAACTCTAGTCCCCACACTTGCATTATAAATGAATTTTCCTTCATATAGATTTTTATTGATTTCTTCCATAACGATGTTGCTTGTTTCCACCCGTACTCCAATATCAACCTGATTGTTATATAAATCAATCCCATGTTTTTTTAACACTTTAGTTAGCCAGGCAGATCCATCACGACCAGGTGCTAAAACAACTTTTTTAGCTTTAATTTCTTTACCATTTTCTAAGGTAACGCCACAAGCCTGATTATTTTCTACCATGATATCTTTTACTGTTGTTGCAAAAGCCATATCAATATGTTTTTTCAATTCATTTGACATTTCTGTCATAATTCTTAAATTTTCTTCAGTACCTAAATGACGAACTTTAGCTCGTAATAGTTTTAATCCAACAGCATAACCGCGATGTTCAATTTCTCTAATTTTATCAGTAGTTGGATCAGTAATTTCTTTCGTTGCCCCATGACGTAAATATAACTCATCAACATAATTAATCACATCTTCAACTTCATCTGTTGAAAGATAATCCGTTAACCAGCCACCAAATTCACTCGTAATATTAAATTTACCATCAGAATAAGCACCAGCTCCACCAAAACCAGAAGTGATTGAACAAGCAGGTAAACATCCAGGTTCATTATCTTTAATAATTGGACAAGCTTTGATCTTTTTTTCCTTGATTGGACAACGTCTTTTCATGACATCTTGTCCTTTATCCACTAACAGTACCTTTAAATCAGGCTGTTTTAAATATAATTCGTAACAAGCCATTATCCCTGCCGGACCAGCCCCAACAACAATAACATCATAATTATCTCTCATTCTTCTTCGCTCCATTCCGGGTTTTTTTGTTAACCCTATAGATTATACTAAAAATCATCATCTAGTGCAAGCTTAATTGCCACTATATTTACCCTTCCATAATTGTTTAATCACTAATAAAATGATATGATATAAATAATTGATAAAACCATAGAAAGTGAGAAAAATTATGTTTGAAGATATTTTAAAACAATTAAGTCTGCTTAATCCCATCGTTCATTGTATCACTAACTATGTAACCGCCAATGATTGTGCTAATGCTATTTTGGCAGTAAATGGCAGTGCCATCATGGCTGATGATATTAATGAAGTTAGCGAAATCACAACTCTTTGTAATTCTCTAGTAATCAATATCGGTACTTTAAACAATCATAAAATTGATGCCATGATCAAAGCCGGAAAAATGGCAAATCATCTAAATCATCCGATCATCTTTGATCCCGTTGGCGTCGGTGCTAGTAAATTTAGAAGCGAAGCAGCAAAAAAACTATTACAAGAAATTAAATTTAGTGTTATTCGTGGTAATATTTCTGAAATTAAAGCTCTCGTTAAAAACATTAATGGTACAAGAGGTGTTGATGCCAATGATAGTGATGCCATTACTTCGGCCAATCTTGATGAAATCATCAAATTTGCCAGGGCATTTAGTAAACAAACAGGTGCTGTCATTGCAATTACAGGAACAATCGATCTTGTCGTTGATGAAAGCAAGGCTTTTGTGATTTATAATGGTTGTAAAACGATGGCTAAAATCACCGGAACGGGATGCATGCTTTCAGCTATTTTAGGCGCTTTTGTAGCTGCAAAACCTGGTAATATCTTAGAAACTGCTGCTTATGCAATTGCAACAATGGGTTATTGTGGTGAAATTGCTGATCAAAAAATGCGTAATGAAGAAAGTGGAACGGGCAGTTTTAAAGTTCATTTGATCGATGCTTTAAGTACCTTAAACTATAATGATTTGAAAGCAGGTGTTAAAATTGAAATTCGCTAAAGAACAATTAGAACTATATCTAGTTACTGATAGTAATTTGGTTGCTAAAGAAAACTTTGAAGCTGCGATTGAACAAGCCATTCAAGGTGGCGTAACTATGGTTCAGCTTCGTGAAAAAAATCTTAGTTTTCAAGATTTTGTCGCTAAAGCTAAAAAAATCAAACAAATTTGTCATCAATATAATGTGCCATTAATTATTAATGATAATTTAGATGTCGCTTTAGCTATTGACAGTGATGGTATTCATATTGGTCAAAACGATTTACCGGCTACCTTAGTTCGTCAAAAAATCGGTCCTGATAAAATCTTAGGTGTTTCTACGCATAATTTAGATGAAGCTTTAAAAGCCAAACAAGACGGAGCTAATTATTTAGGAGCTGGGGCTATGTTTTCAACGGCTACGAAACAGGATGCTACTAATTTACCAATTAGTAAATTACAGGAAATTACCACTAATATTGATTTACCGGTTGTTGCTATTGGGGGAATTAATGAAGACAATTGTTTACAATTAAAAAATTGTCATTTAGCTGGCATTGCCGTTGTATCGGCAATAATGGCTAAAAAAGATATTAAAAAAGCAGCTAAGGAATTAAAGAATAAGGCTAAAGATTTATATGATTAAAGGATATATTATTGATTTAGATGGTACTTTAATTGATTCAATGGCCATTTGGGATGAATTAGGCAGTCATTATTTAATTAGTCAGGGCATTAAACCAAAACCTAATTTAAATGAAGATTTAGCCAGTTTATCAATCAATCAGGCTATAACTTATTTAAAACAAGAATATCAGTTAACTAAAAGTGATAAACAAATCTATCAAGAACTAAATCAAATCTTAGAAGAATTCTATCTTCATAAGGTTACTTTAAAACCTGGTGCTAAACATTTTTTAGACCAATGTTTAAAACATCATAAAAAACTTTGTTTATTAACGGCAAATACAACTAAAATCACTAATATTGTTTTATCAAAATTTAATTTAAATCATTATTTTTCTTTGATTATTACTAGTGATAATACCTCGTTAGATAAACAAAACGGTTTACTTTATCAAACCGCTTTAACTAAACTAAACTTAAATATTAACCAGTGCATTGTTATCGAAGATGCCTATCATGCTATTAAAAGCGCTAAACAATCCGGCTTTATTATCTGGGCTATCAAAGATAAAAGCAATCAAAATGACTGGTCAAAAATATGTAAACTAAGTGATCAAACTTATCAAAACTTAACAGAAATGGAGGATAGAGAATGAAAAAAGTACTTACAATCGCCGGTTCTGATTGTTCCGGGGGAGCTGGGATTCAAGCTGATCTTAAAACCATGTCAGCCTTTAAAGTTTATGGCATGAGCGTGATTACTGCCTTAACAGCGCAAAATACAATGGGAGTTGCTGATATTATGGATGTTACTTCAAGCTTTTTAGCTAAACAGCTAGATTGTGTTTTTGATGATATTTACCCTGATGCAATTAAAATTGGGATGGTATCTAACCCTGAATTAATTGCGACAATTGTTACTAAATTAAAAGAACATCCTGATTTAAAGATCGTCGTTGATCCTGTTATGGTCGCTACTAGCGGTTCTAGACTATTAGCTGATGATGCTTTAAAAATTTTAAAAGAAGAATTAATTCCATTAGCTACGATCATCACTCCTAATATTCCTGAAGCTAGTGTTTTAACTAATCTTGAAATTAAAAGTAAAGATGATATGATCGAAGCTGCCAAAACAATCGCTTCATGGTATTCGGGCTATATTTTAATTAAAGGCGGTCATTTTGAAGATCGGGCTGATGATTTATTATATTACCAGGGAAATATCACCTGGCTAACGGCTGATAAAATTGATAATCCGAATACTCATGGAACTGGCTGTACACTATCTTCCGCTATTGCCAGCAACATTGCTTTAGGTTATTCAATTGAAGACAGTGTAAAAAACGCTAAAGAATATCTAACTGGTGCTCTTAAAGATCAATTAGATTTAGGTCATGGCAGCGGTCCATTAAATCATTGTTGGAAGATGTAAAAGGTCATTTGACCTTTTTTTAATGAAAATATTATCCAAGACTTAATCCTTTTAAAAGATTAAACTATCTAATTAAGGAGTTATTATATGCAAAAAGAAAAAAGGACCATTATTTACGATCAAGATTTAAAAATCGAAGCCTATCATTTTAGTGGCATCACTCAGCCATTTGCAAATCACTTTCATGAATATTACGTTATTGGCTATCTTAAATCAGGACAACGCTTTTTAACTTGTAAAAACAACGAATATTTACTTAAAACAAATAGTATTGTTATTTTTAATCCTGGTGATAATCATGCTTGTAAACAAATTGATAATAGTTATTTTGATTATTATAGTTTAAATATTTCTAAAGAAGTAATTTATGCTTTAACAAAAAAACTCACTGGTAAACAATATTTACCAATTTTTTCTAATAATGTTATTTACGATCAAAACCTAACAACAACTCTTGTTTATTTATATGAACTAATATTTAGCCAAGATACATCAAATA
>NZ_JAGHEW010000114.1 GCF_017889095.1 Thomasclavelia sp.
CATCTTTATAAAAAATTTAAATAATATTAATTAAAAAATGATATCAATAATGATAAAATAGCTAATAAGATGGAGGCGATTGAATGATAGAAAAAATCAAGAGCTTTTGGGTATTATTTTTAAAAGTTTTGAAATTTGAAGTATTTTATAAATTTGGGATTATTGTAATTATATCGCCATTGCTTAATAAAATTATTCAGATTTATTTAGATAATAAATCTCAAGGTGGCGCTTTTAATCAATATATTTTATTTGATTTTTTAAGTGCTGAAGGAATTGTCTTAATTCTATTAGTGATGGCAGGCTTTTTAGCCGTAATTATCTATGAACTAACAGTAATTATTGATCTTGTCGTTTTAAATAAAGAAAGACATGATTATAGAATTGCTGATGTGATGAAATCAGCGTTATTAAATTTAAAATGCTTATTACATCCAAGTAGTTTGATAGCGGGATTTTATTATATTTTATTATTACCATTAGTACATATTGGTTATTTGAATTCTTTGATTCCAAGTATTTCAATTCCTAATTTTGTTTTTGGTGAATTGAAATTAACTTTTATTGGCCAAATATTGATTATTTTAATTAATGTTATTTATCATGGGATTTATTTGCTATTATTCTTGGTGCCGATATTTATGGTTTTAAAGAAAGATAGTTTTTATCAGGCGCTTAAAAATAGTTTTCAAACATTAAAATCATTAGAGTTTGTTCAATGGCTTAAAGTAATTGCTTTATTAGGTGGCTGGTATTTAATTGAACAGTTATTAAAACAGGGATTACCTAATGCTTTGATCAAAAATGCTGATTTTAATCGTTATTTTTTAAAGAATCTCATTACTTTTTCACAGTTTCGCTTATATTTATTTCAATATTTACTTTATAGCATTATTATGATTTTAATCATGATCATATTTTATCAAGTGGTTTTAGGTATTGTTGCAAAATATGATCAAAGTATTGTAAAAGTAGATCTTGATCATGGTTTTAATCAAACATTTGATGAAACACTATTAGAAGCTAAGATCCAAGGCAGCATTGGATATCAATATCTAGATAAATATATTTTTAAAAATCATTTTTATCAAAAGCACTGGGGTATTATAAATATAATTTTTTGGAGTGCGTTATTTATCATTGTTACCTATATAGCACCTAATTCAATCTATATATTTTGTACTATCTTGATTGTTGTGATTGTAATGTATTTTATTGCCAGTATTTTAGTTCGTTATGATAGCATGCGTTATCATGAAGAAGTAAAAGTTAATAAATCAATGTTATTTTTACCATATCGAGTGATTCAAAAGATTTTAAATCGCTCAAAACTTTATAATCGTCACCCGCGAGTTATCTCTTTGACTTTAATAGCTATTGCAGTTATTTTAGTTGCTGCTTATTTAGAACCGGGAACAATGGTTCATCACCCTTGGGTAATTGGTCATCGCGGTAGTCACTATGGAGTTGAAAATACTTACAGTGCTATTAAAGCTGCTAATGATAAAGGTGCTAACTATGCTGAAATTGATGTTCAGTTATCAAGTGATAATGTAGTAATTGTAATGCATGATAGTGATTTATCAAGACTGGCCGGAAAGAGAAGTAAGGTTGCTGATTTAACAGCTGATGAATTAGCTAAAGTTGATTTAAAACAAAACGGTTATGAAGATAATGCATCGTCGTTAGATAAACTAATCAAGCGATTAAAAAAAGCTAAAGCAAAAATGGGATTATTAATTGAATTAAAAACTGATAATAGTGATGGCAAAAAATTAGCTAAAGAAGTTATCAAAGTAGTTGAAAAAAATGATTATGAAGACCAGGCAATTTTTATGTCGCTTGATTATGATGTTGTAACGTACTTACAAGAAAGTCGCCCAGAATGGTGGATTGGTTATTGTATTTATGGTAGTGCTGGTGATTTAGATGAATCACTATGGAATTTAAATATTGATTTTTTAGCAATCGAAGAAAATCGAGCAACTGTCAGTTTTATTGAAAAAGCTAATCGTAACTGGGTTCCGGTTTATGTTTGGACCGTTGATGATGTCAAAAAAATGAGTCAATATCTACAAATGGGTGTTAGTGGTATCATTACTAATTATCCCGACTATGGTAGAGATGCAATTGATGATTATTTAACTCATAATTATCAATACTATTACTACCAGGGCGATGGTTATCCAACTACTTAATACTAAGCTTAGGCTTAGTATTTTTATCTTAATTTTGATATTATTTTGATTAAAGAAAAGTTATAATGGTGGTTAAGGAAGTGATATTGATGAAAATAATGATTATTGAAGATGATACTTTGTTAGCTCGTCAGTTAGAGTTATTACTTAAAAAATGGGATTATGAAGTTAAAACAATAATTGATTTTAAACAGGTGGATAAAGAGTGTTTTCAATATGGACCGGATTTAATTTTATTAGATATTAATTTACCTTATTATGATGGTTTTTACTGGTGTCGTAAGATTAGAAAAAATACTACTATTCCAATTTTATTTATTTCTAGTCGAGAAAATAACAGTGATAAGATCATGGCTTTAACTTCTGGTGGAGATGATTATATTGAAAAACCATTTGATTTAGAATTATTATTAGTTAAGATCCAGGCAATGCTACGAAGAACTTATGAGTATAAACAATTAGATAAAGAATACTTAGATGAAAATACTAGTTATGATCTAGTTAGTGGTCGAATAGTTAGTAATGATCAAGTTTTAGAATTGACTAAATCAGAAAATAAAATTTTATCGACTTTATTAACACATCGCGGCAGTTGTATTTCACGAGAAGAATTAATGATGGCATTATGGAACTTTGATGAATTTGTAAGTGATGCCACATTATCGGTTCATATTTCTAGACTTCGAGTAAAATTGAAAGAAATCATGAATGGTAAAGAAATCATAAAAACTAAAAAGGGAGTAGGTTATTATATTGATTAGTTATTTAAAAAAAGCATTGGTAAAAATTGTGATTATGGTCATGGGGATTGTTTTTATTAATATCTATTTTTTATTGCTCTGTGCTAGTCGATTGTTTATTGAGGATTTGATTTATTTAGATGTTATTTTGCTTGTTGGAATTGTGATGATAATTTGGTTAGATTATCGCCGTTTTATCAAGTTACAACGATTACTAAAAAAAGAAAGTTATATTGATTATCATCAGTTGCAATCATTGTGTGATTACCAAATTATTAAAATTGTTCAAAAAAATGAAAGTTATTATCATAAACAAATTGAGCTGTTAAATCAACAAATGGAAGATTTAGCTGATTATATATCTAAATGGTCACATGAAGCAAAACTACCATTAGCTTCGCTTAGGTTGATCAATGAACGTAATCAAGATCTTGATGTAAAAAAAGATATTTTAGAATCAGTAGAACGTTTAACTCAATTATTAAATACAATGTTGATGTCTAGTAAATTAAGAAATCCTGAATATGATATTAAAATCGAAAGAGTTTCTTTACTTTTAGCAATTAAAGAAGCTTTAAAGCATCAATCATATTTTTTGATTACCAATAACTTTCAAATCAATTTACCAAAAGAAAATCATTATGTTTATAGTGATTTACGCTGGTTAGTATATATGCTTGACCAGTTTGTAGCCAATTCTATTAAATACTGCCATCAAAGACCAAGTTTATCGTTTAATATTGTAGTAGCGGATGAAATTATTTTAGAAATCATTGATAATGGGATTGGAATTTTACCAAGTGACATGCCTTATATTTTTGATCGCGGTTTTGTCGGGAGCAACTTACGTAATGGCGATTATCGTTCAACAGGAATGGGATTATATTTTGTTAAAGAGATTGCAAGAAAGTTAGGAATTGAAATTGTTGTTGATCAAGATTATCATGATGGAGCTAAATTTAATTTGATTTTTAAAGATAATCGGGATTATTTTTTCTTAGACTAGCGAGTTTTAGCTCGCTTTTTTAGTGTTTTCTAAAAACTGGCATAATCTAATATATTATTAATTGTTGACTTTATTTGTAATTTTGAATTCAATGACTTTTATAATATGTTATGATAAAATGATAGTAATCAAAAGAAAGAAGAAAGATAATAATGAAGCGAATAAGTACCGGAATCGAGAATTTCAAAGAATTGATCGATAATAATTATTATTACATTGATAAAACGATGTTAATTGCAGATGTCTTAAGTGATAAAGTACTACATTATACTAGACCTAGAAGATTTGGTAAGACCGTGAATATGTCAATGCTCTATTATTTTTTCTCAAACAAAGAAACAGAAAATGCTTATCTGTTTGATGGATTAAAAGTCAGTGAAAACAAAGAAATCACAAAACATCAAAATCAGTATCCGGTTATCTTTATGACTTTAAAAGATCTATCAAGAGAAAATATGAAACTACAAATTGATAAATTTAAAGCAATGGTAGCTAAATTAGTTGAGGATAATTCAGAATTGATTGAAAGTCCTTATTTAAGTTCTCCTGAAAAACAATTATTAAACAGTTATCGTTGTAAAAACGTATCAGAAAGTGATCTAAGAGACGCATTATATAATTTAAGTCTTTTTCTGGAAAAACATTATCATCAAAAAGTCATTATCTTAATTGATGAATACGATGTACCGCTTCAAAGTGCCTTTAATCATGGTTACCATGATGAAATGGTTGAATTTTTAAAAAGTGCCTTATCAGCAGGTTTAAAAACCAATGATGCTTTAGAAAGAGGAATTCTTACAGGATGTTTAAGAATCGCCAAAGAAAGTATCTTTACCGGTCTTAATAATTTTACAGTTAGAACGATCAGCGACAAGGAAGCAAGTGAGTATTTTGGGTTTACTCAAAAAGAAATCGATGGTTTATTAAACTATTATAATTTGATAAGTAAACGTCAGGATATGAAAGATTGGTATGACGGATATC
>NZ_JAGHEW010000115.1 GCF_017889095.1 Thomasclavelia sp.
ATAATATAGATTCCGTTTCTAGATGTAAAAATGTATGGAGCCATTTTAGGATTCCATCTTTTTG
Source organism: Thomasclavelia sp. (assembly GCF_017889095.1). Taxonomy (GTDB): domain Bacteria; phylum Bacillota_I; class Bacilli_A; order Erysipelotrichales; family Coprobacillaceae; genus Thomasclavelia. The sequence goes on from NZ_JAGHEW010000115.1 coordinate 65, forward strand.
TTTGATGTCCGAAATGAACACCAACTTCTAATAATTTTTTCATTGAAATTACTGACATGTAACTTCTTCCTCCTTTTTGTTTTTTCCTCCATTATTTCGAACATTTATCACCAATTGGCACTAGATAAATGAATTCATAATGTGTGTATTTTTCATACGCAAGTTATTCTACCACAAAAATTTAACTCTTACAAGCATATTGTGATTAAAAAATTACGATTTATTCACTATTTCGTGGATGCGCTTTTTGATAAACTTCTTTTAAATGTTCTTTAGAAATATGTGTATAAATCTGGGTAGTTGACAGATTTTCATGTCCCAATAACTCCTGAACTGTTCGAATATCAGCCCCAGCATCCAATAAATGGGTCGCAAAAGAGTGGCGAATTGTATGAGGATGAATTTTTTTAGTCGGATCATAATTTTTCATTAAACGATCAACAATATTTTCTACCCCACGATTAGTTAATGGTTTACCAAATTTATTGACAAAGACAAAATTATGCCCCTCTGTTTTTGTCATCAGATTCACTCTGGCTTCATTGATATATAAAACCAGCCAAGAACAAGCCTCTTGATTAAAAGGAACATAACGATCTTTATTTCCCTTACCATGAACTAAAACAATCATTTGATTCAAATCCAGATTACTGATTTGTAAATTGACTACTTCATAGCATCTAAGTCCGGAAGCATACATTAGTTCTAACATCGCTTTATTCCGGATTCCTAAATCATTACTTGTATCAATACTGTCAAGAAACTCGATCATTTCTTCTAAAAATAAAAAATCTGGGTTCCGTTTAGCTACTTTTTGTGATTCAATTAATAAAAAAGGATTATCATCAATTAATTCTTCTTTTAACAAGTAATTATAGAAGCTTCTCAAGGCACTTAATTTATGATTAATTGAAGATTTAGCTAAATTTTGTTCATGCAATTTAGTTAAATAACCCCTTAATAAATTATAAGTTACTTCTTGATAACTAGAAATCATTTCCTGATTTAAATAATTTTTAAAATGATCGATTTCTCGTCGATATGATTCTAAGGTTTTATTAGAATATCGTCTTTGATAATTTAGATAATCTAAAAAATCTTGTTCTAATTTATCCAAGCTGGTTATCATCAATGAATTTCTCCATGATTTCTAAAGCTCTTTTCGCATAAGCTTCTTTTCTTTCTTTCTTTTTCACTTTGATCGTTAATTCAGGCAAGATCCCAAAATTAGCTTTCATCGGCTGAAAATCAGTTTTTGAAGCATTAGTAATATAATTAGCTAAAGCTCCCATAACTGTTTCTTTAGGGAAAGTGATTGCTTCTTGATTTTCTAACAATCTTGCCATATTTATCCCTGCCATCATTCCACTTTGGGCCGATTCAACATAACCTTCAACCCCAGTAATTTGACCAGCAATAAATGTTTCTGGCGCATCTTTTAACTGATAAGTTGGTAATAAATACTTAGGCGAACAAATATAGCTATTACGATGCATAACGCCATAACGAACAAACTGTGCATTTTCTAATCCGGGGATCATTTGAATAATTCTTTTTTGTTCCGGCCAGGTTAAATGAGTCTGGAATCCAACAATGTTATATAAACTAGCTTGAACATTATCTTGTCTAAGCTGAACTACAGCATAAGGACGTAAGCCGTCAGGTTTATTTAAGCCTACCGGTTTCATTGGTCCAAATAATAATGTTTGTTTGCCCCGACGTGCCATTTCTTCAAATGGCATACAGCCTTCAAAAAACTTTTCTTCAAAATCTTTAGGTTTAACAACCTTGGCATTAATCAAATTTTCATAAAAATCATTAAACTGTTCTTCATTTAAAGGACAGTTAATATATTCATTATCACCTTTATCATAGCGTGATTTATAATATGCAACATCAAAATTAATGCTTTCTTTAGTAATGATTGGGGCTGCAGCATCAAAAAAATAAAAATATTCTTCCCCTAATTTTTCTTTAATAGCTTTTGCTAGCGAATCACTAGTAAGGGGTCCTGAAGCAATAATCGTTGGACCATCTAATATTTCTGTTACCTCTTCATGAATTAATTCAATTAACGGATGATTACTAATATAGTTAGTAATTGCAGCTGAAAAATTTTCACGATCTACTGCCAAAGCACCACCTGCAGGAACTTGATGTTTTCTAGCGTATTTAATTACGATACTATCAAGCATTTCCATTTCTTTTTTTAAAACCCCAACGGCATTATTCAATCCATCAGCTCTAAGTGAATTAGAACATACTAGTTCTGCAAATTTATCACTATGATGAACTGGTGTCATTTGGTTAGGACGCATTTCATATAAACGAACCTTAATTCCTCTTTTGACCAACTGATGACAGGCTTCAACTCCAGCCAACCCGGCACCAATTACATTAACGATTTTTTCCATTTTTTCACCTCTATTTAATAAAGAAATAAAAGTAGAACCACTGTTCTACTTTATAATTGTCTTACATTTAGGATAATTAGAGCAAGCTTTAAATTCACCCCAACGTCCTTGTTTAATAACTACCGGCGAACCACAGTTAGGACATACTTCATCAGTCATAACCGGTTCTTTCTTTTTCGAATTTTTAATATACTTACACTCCGGATAATTAGAGCAGGCTTCAAAGCGTCCAAAGCGACCATTTTTAAAGACCATTTTACCACCGCATTTAGGGCACTCTTCACCGGTATATTCTAATTTAACCGGATCTTTTTTAATGTATTTACATTCTGGATAATTTTCACAAGCAACAAATGTACCGAAACGTCCTTTGCGTTCAACCAGATCATGACCACACTCTGGACATTTTTCTCCCGTTTTTTTAGGAGCAATTACTTCCATTTTATCATACGCTTCATCTAATAATGGCTGGAATTTATCCAAGAAAGTACTTAAAGCATGAACATAATCATCTTCTCCTTCGGCAATATCATCAAGTTCATGTTCCATCTTAGCTGTATATTCAACATTAATGATATCATCAAAATACTGAGTTAAACGATCACTAGTAAGAATTCCTGATTCAGTCGGTTTAAAAGCACGATCTACTAATTCAACATAACCGCGAGTTTGAATTGTATCAATGATCAAGGCATAAGTACTTGGCCGACCAATTCCTAATTCTTCCATTTCTCGAATCAATCTAGCTTCACTATATCTTGCTGGCGGTTTAGTGAAATGCTGAGTTTTTTCAATCTTTTTACTTTCTAACATTTCTTTGTCTTTTAATTCAGGCAGAATTTCATTTGTCTGTTTTTCATAATCACCATAAACACGTAAATAACCATCAAATTTAATTACTGATCCACTAGTCTTGAATTCATATCCATTATTTAATAACACTACTGAAGTAGCATCAAATTTAGCTGGTGCCATAATTGAAGCCATCGCCCGAGCATAAATTAATGAATATAATTTTAATTCGTCTTTACTTAAATATTTTTTAATACTTTCTGGTGTCCTTAAAGCACTAGTAGGACGAATCCCTTCATGGGCATCTTGAACATTTTCTTTTTTCTTGCTGGTCTTAACACGGCCAAGATAATCTTTACCATATTTTTCTTCAATATAGTCTTTAGCCGAACTTACAAAAACATCAGAAAGTCTTGTTGAATCAGTACGCATATAAGTAATCAAACCAACTGTTTCATCTTCTAAAGCAATCCCTTCATATAGTTTTTGAGCAATCATCATTGTTTTTCTTGCTTTAAAACCTAATTTAGAAGAAGCTTCCTGCTGTAAAGTTGAAGTAATAAATGGTGGTTTTGATTCTCTTTTTTTCGTTGTCTTTTTAACACTGCCAACTTCAAATTCTTTATTTAAAGCACTATAAACTTCATTAGCTTGTTCTTCGTTTTTGATTTCAATTTTTTTGTTACAATATTTTGCCAGTTCGGCAGTAAATTCAATTTGATCTTTTTCAAATTCTGCTTTTACTTTCCAGTATTCTTCTGGAACAAAAGCTTCAATTTCGCGTTCTCTTTCAACAATTAATCTTAATGCTACCGATTGTACTCTACCCGCACTTTTAGATTTAATTTTCTTTTGTAACAGTTTAGATAATTTAAAACCGATGATACGATCTAATACTCGTCTAGTTTCTTGAGATTTAACTAAATTTTGATCAATCTTACGGGGATGATTTAAAGCATCAACGACTGCATCTTTAGTAACCTCATTAAACACGACCCGATTTTCTTTATCCATATCAACATTTAAAACCTGAGCCAAGTGCCAAGAAATAGCTTCACCTTCGCGATCAGGGTCGGTTGCTAAATAAACATCATCAGCTTTTTTTACTAACTGTTTCAATTCTTTAACAACTTCTTTTTTGTCTTTATTTATAACATATTTAGGTTGAAAGTTATTTTCAACATCAATACCTAATCCTTCTTTACCTGAAGTAGCCAAATCGCGGACATGTCCTTTTGAAGAAGTAACTACATAGTCACTTCCTAAATACTTTTCAATTGTTTTTGACTTGGACGGCGATTCGACAATGACTAATTTTTTACTCATTTTATTCCCTCCACGTGATTAACACAATTATTATTGGTTTTTTTAGATTTGTCAATATTTAATTTTAAAAACATTCTATCCACTTATAATATCCTGGACATTCATTACTAATTTTGCGCCCTGCTGGATCAAAAAATTACAGCCACGAGCATCATCGATGCGACTTGGAATGGCAAAAATATCTTTACCTTGATCTAAAGCATGACCAACAGTGATCATCGTCCCGCTTTTTTGGTTTGCTTCAATTACTAATATAGATTCACTTAATCCTGAAATTATGCGATTTCGTCTAGGAAAATTTTCCTTTCTAGGGACTAACACTCCTGGGTATTCACTTAAAACAAGCTGATTTTTGATTAAATTCTCATATAATTTTAGATTTGAACCAGGATAGCAATAATCAA
>NZ_JAGHEW010000116.1 GCF_017889095.1 Thomasclavelia sp.
AAATATTCATTTTATTGTATGGTACTGAATGAAATAAGAATCCATTTACAATTCGAGTTGAATATTGTCCATAACTTGGACCCATTAATTCTCTCCAGCGATATTTTGCAGGTGTGTAGTAAACACCGGTTGGAGTAGGAAGTCCCACTGAACAAACAAAACGTTTATATGCAATAGTATTCTTACCATTACCATCTTGTGCTAAAACCGTAACTACATTAGTCGCTTTATTAACTCGTAAATCATATGTCCCTTGCAATGTATAAAGCTGTTGAATATCTTCACATAATTGTCCATTGCTGTTATAACATACTAAATAACCATTCTTATTTTTAAATGTTAAACAAGCTTTATTAGAAACACCTGGACCACCAATTCCTTTAGGATATAATTTTATTTGAATTGCTTCAATTCGATAACTTGCACCAATAGTACCTGCTGGATTATCATTATTAGTCCAATCTAACCAACCAATATTTTGACAATATACACGATAATATACATCATTGTAATTAGCAATTTCCCCTGTCAAGCGTATTTTAATTGCTTCAATTCTTTTTGATATAGTTCCTGCTATTTGTCCATTACTAGTATAATTTTGCCAACCATAATCTTGAACATGAACACTATATTCAACATTACCAGCATAATTAGCATTATTAACACTAATTTTAATAGCTTCTAATCTTTTACTTTGACCAGTTGTTCCACTTGTTGTACCATTAGCAACTTGTCCACTCCATCCAGAATTTTGAACATAAGTTGAATAATAAATATCTTCACCTTTTACGAATGGTCTAGTAGTATCACCTGGAGCTGCTTGACCTTTAGAAACTAATTTTACTTCCATTGCTTCTACCCTAGCACTAAATCCTTCGCTTCCAGCTTTTTCATCATTTTTTGCCCATGATAACCAGCCAAAATTTTGAACATGTACTCGATAATAAACATCGTAATAATTTGCAATATCACCTGTCAATCGAACTTTGATTGCTTCTACTCGCAACTTTTGTCCAGTAGTACCAGCCATCGCTCCATTTATACGATATGATTGCCAACCGATATTTTGAACATGGGCACTATATTCAATATTACCTGAATAACCTAAATCACTTAATTTTAACTTGAAAGCTTCGACTCTTTTGGACTTGCCTATAGTACCACTTGTTTTTCCATCTGCAACATTATTTAACCAGCCATAATCTTCTACATGGGTTGAATAATATAGATTACCTGGTGTTTTATAAGCGTTAGATGTATCACCTGGAGCAGCACCGTTTTTACTTACCAATACAACCTGAATTGCTTCAATCCGATAATCATAGCCACTAGTTCCCGCTTTTTCATCATTTTTTGCCCATGACAACCAGCCCAACTCCTGAACATGAACCCGATAATAAACATCGTAATAATTTGCAATATCGCCAGTTAATCGGATTTTAATTCCCTCTATTTGTAATTTTTGTCCAGTAGTTCCCGAAATTGAACCGTTTTTACAATAATTCTGCCATCCTTTATTTTTTACATCACTGCTATATTCAATATTACCATCATAGTCAAAATTATCTAACGAAATTTTAAATGCTTCTACTTGTTTTGACTTACCTGATGTTCCACTTGTTTTTCCATCACTTACATTAGCCATCCAGCCAATGTCTTGTACATGGGTTGAATAATATACCCTACCTGGGCTAACAAATGGTTTACTTGTTTTTCCAGGAGCATTCTCCCCTTTTTTCACTAATACAATTTGAATTGCTTCTAAACGATAACTATAAGTAGCACTACCCGCTGCTTTTCCATTAGATGCCCAGTCTAACCAGCCATAATTTTGAGTATGTACTCGATAATAGACATCATATTGATTAGCTAATTCACCCGTTAGTTTGATCTTAATTGCTTCTAATCGTAAACTTTTTCCAGTTGTACCGCTTAATTCATCATCACTAACATATCCCGTCCAACCTAAATCTTGTACGTGAGTTGAATAAGTAATTCCTCCAGGGATTGTTGTATCTTCAATTTTAATTTTTATTCCTTCTAACCGTTTCGAACGTCCCGTAGAACCTGAGTTTTCCCCATTTTCAGAGTAATCTTGCCAACCTAAATCTTGTATATGGGTACTATAGCTAATATTAGGTATTGTTGGCTCTTCGATATTGTCATCTATTTCCTGGTTACCATCATTATCTATATCGTCAGTTTCACCATTTTCAAGATTAGAATCTTTATCATTACTTTCATCAATATCTAACAGCTCATTTTTTTCAGTTTCTTCACTATTTTCAATTTCATTTGTATTCTCAATATCTTTTTCATCTTGACCATCAATTATATTGGTTTCATTGTTGTTTGCATCATTTTGATCAATGGCATTAACATCAATAATTACGGTATTAAAAACAAATAATAGTGACAAAACAATTGCAATTATTTTTTTCATCCTCTCACCTCCTTATCTATAAGTATACCGCAAATACACATATTTTGTTAATAGCTCATTTTGTCAAAAAATAAAAATCGAATATTTAAAAATATATTATTTTTTAAAAAAAGAGACTATAATTAATATATCAAAAAATAACATCATTATTTCATTATTACAAATTAAAAATAGCACTTTTTATATATAAAAAATTTATTATGTGAGGAACAATTATATGAATATTTTAAGCGAATCAAAACAATTGAATATAAAGAAATAATACCTGAAAAAAGCATAAAATATATGAAAACTGTCGTTGCGTTTTCAAACTGTAATGGTGGAAGAATTATCTTTGGTATCCAGGATAAAACTCGTAAAGTTACAGGAATCAATAATGATGATATATTCTCTAAAATAGACGCAATTACAAATGCTATATCTGATAGTTGTTATCCTACCATTATTCCAGAAATTTCACTTCAGACAATAGATGAAAAAACAGTCATTGTCGTTGAAATACCAATAGGATACCAGAAACCATATTACATAAAATCGTTAGGTATCCAGCAAGATGTTTTTATAAGAGTTGGCGCAACAACTAGATTAGCTGATGATTATATGGTTAAAGAATTAATTTTTGAGGGTGAAAATCGCTTTTTTGATCAATCACTTTGTTATGGAATGAAAATCGATCAGCAAGATATTGAAAATCTATGTCTTTCATTGAAACAAACTGCATTACATAATTGTGCAAATGATGATGAGAGAAAAAATATTAAAGACATAACAAAAAATCAGCTTATTAAATGGGGAATTCTTATAGAAAAGGATGGGAATCTTTTACCCTCAAATGCTTTTGCCTTACTTACTGGTAACAATTGTATTCCTACTAAAATACAATGTGGTGTTTTCAAAGGTAAAACTAGAGAAATCTTTGTAGATCGTAGAGAGTTTGAGGGTTCTTTACAAAATCAAATTGATGAGGCTTATAAATATGTATTGTCTAAAATAAATCTAGGAGCAAAGATTAACGGATTATACCGTGAAGACATTTATGAAATACCGGAAAGCTCTATTAGAGAAATTATTGTAAATTCTATCGCCCATCGTAGTTATCTTGATCCCGGAAACATTCAAATTGCTTTGTACGATGACCGTTTAGAAGTTACTTCCCCTGGTATGCTCCTTCAAGGGGTAACAATTGAAAAAATGAAAGAAGGATATTCTAAAGTTAGAAATAGAGCTATAGCTAGTGCATTTACCTATATGCGATATATTGAAGAATGGGGAAGTGGTATACCTCGAATTTTTGCTCAATTCCATAAAAGAGGATTAAAAGAACCAGAATTAATAGATTTAGATGGTGATTTTCGAGTTAATTTCTATAGGCCTACAAAAGATGACTTACCATCATATAAAGAGGGTGACCAATGGTGACCAAAAGGTGACCAAGAGTGACCAAAGGGTGACCATTGACAATCAAATAATGACCAAAATTTTTATAGGTGATATAGATAATGTAGATAGAAAAATGTTATGGTTAATAAAAGAAAATCCAAAAATCAGCCAAAGAGAGTTAGGAGAAAAATTAAATCTATCGAAAACTACAATCCAAAAGCGACAAAAAAATTAGTATTCCTGCATATTATTCAACGAATCGGTCATGGTAAAGATTCTTATTTAAAAATTATTGATTCATCAGTTTATAAATAAAATCATTAATTTTTCAAGCAAAAAAGATGAGAAAATCTCTCATCTTCTACTTTTTATAAAATGCATTGCTTGTACTTCCAGGAGCTTTTCCTCCCTTTTCTACAAATACTATTTGTATTGCTTCCAGTCTTTTTGACATTCCTTCACTTCCGGCACTTGCTCCGTTCTTTGCCCAGCCTAGCCAGCCATAGTCCTGACAGTGTACTCGATAGTAGACATCATATTTATTAGCCATTTCACCTGTCAATTTGATTTCAATCGCTTCTAATCTCTTTGACTGTCCACTGGTTCCAGCACTTGCCCCATTTGTTCTCCAGTTTTGTTTCCAGCCAATGTCCTGTATATGTACTCGATACTGGATACTCCCACTGTATGGCTGATTATTAAGTGATATTGTTATTGCTTCTAGACGTTTGCTCTGTCCTGATGTTCCGGCTATATTTCCATCATACACATTTCCTTGCCATCCATAATCCTGAACATGTGTTGAATATACTGCATAATGCTGTGTATATGGTTTTGTAGTTGCACCCGGTGCTTCTCCACCTTTTTCAACCAGTTTGATTTCTATCGCTTCAATACGGTAACTGTAGCCCGCTGTTCCAGCCGCTTCTCCGTTTTTAGCCCAATCCATCCAGCCAAATTCCTGAACATGTACGCGGTAGTAAACATCAAAATAATTAGCTATCTCATCTGTTAGTCTAATTTTTACTGCTTCAACTCGTTTTGACTGTCCACTGGTTCCTGACAATTCACCATTACTTACCCAGTCTTGCCAACCAATATCCTGTACATGTGAACAGTATTCAATATTGCCACTATAGCTGATGTTATCAGTAAGTTTTATTTTAATCGCTTCTAGACGCTTAGATTTTCCACTTGTTCCGGCAGTTTCCCCTTCTTTTTTACTTTCTTGCCATCCAATATCCTGAATATGCACTTCATAATTTACTGAAGGTCTTTTCTTCGTTACCGTTACCTTACAGCTATCTTCAAGTCCATTTACTGTTGTAGCAGTAATAGTTGCTGTCCCTTCTTTGATACCAGTTACTTTTCCAGTTTCATCAACTTTGGCTACTTTAGGATCAGATGATG
>NZ_JAGHEW010000117.1 GCF_017889095.1 Thomasclavelia sp.
AATGCAATTTTGATTTTTGTCCTTTGCATTATGTTTATGTATATTATTAATTTGATTAATCAGGAAAATAAAGAAAAATTAGAATTGATTAAACGTAGTCAAGAAGAAGAGTTCAGTAAACAAAAATATTATGCGATTGCTAATGTTAAAAATGAAATAGAAGCTTTAGATCATCGTTTGTTTTATACTATTTTTAAAATTGATGAGTGTTTAAAAAAAGGTGATGATGAAACAATTTATCAAATAATTGATTATTATCGAAATAAAGTAGCTAAACATAAACTGGTTATTGATACTGGAAATAATATTTTTGATATTTTATATAGTGTAAAAATTAATGAGATGGCAATTTTAGGGATGGATATAAGTAATACAGTATTTATTACTAAGAATGTATTTTATGATAATTTGGGTTTTATTAATTTTATTCAAGAAGCATTAAGTTATTTTAAAGATTGTAAGTATTTAAAAATAGGGATTAGTGAAAATAACGGTTTTGTTTTGTTTAAATTGATATATCGTGATGGAAGTGTTGATCAAAGTAAACTGAAAATGTTTTTTAAAGAAAATGATTATAAACAGGAAGTTATGTATAGTTTAGATGATCTTGAGTTAAAGGGGCTTAGAATTACGTTTAAAATGGAGCAAAATGATGATTGAAAGAATTAGTCAATATTTTATCAATGAAAAAATTATTAATGATGAAGATCGGGAAGTATGTGATTATGGGGTTTTTGTCATTGGTTTTAATTTATTATGTATGGCTAGTGTGTTTGTAATTGGCTGGCTATTAATTGATTTGAAATTTTCGTTACTTTATTTATTGTTTTATTCACCAATTAGAATGTTTTTAGGTGGCTATCATTGTAGTACACCGGGTCGTTGTTATTTAACGACGATAAGTGAAGCCATAATTTTATTTATGTTACATGGAGTATTTGGTACTAATGAAGCACTAGTTATATCAGGTGGATTGATTTTGATTTCCATCATTGATTATTTGCTTCAGGAACATTATTGGTTATACAAAGTAATTTTAGTTGGATTGCTTTGTTTAATCTGGCTACTGAAAGCAAATTATCAAATGGTTGTTACTTATGCCTTTTTTGTCAATGGCTCATCGTACTTATTTAATCGGTTAAAAGGGAAATTTATGAATAAAGAAGCTTAGAAGTTATACTTTTAGGCTTTTTTTGGTATAGTTCATTTATAGTTAATATAAAATAAATATACTAAGGGAAATGAAATGGGGAATAGTAATGAAAGAAAGATTTAATGTCTTTATGCAAGGCCGTTATGGAATTGATCAGTTAAACAGTTTTTTAATGATCGTTTGTATTGGCTGTTTTGTAATTAGTATATTTATTCAAAGTTTAATTATTGTTTTTGTCGCTTATGCTACATGGCTGATTGTTATTTTTAGAATGTTTTCTAAAAATATTTATGCTCGTAATCGAGAAAATGAAAAATATTTAAATTTATTTAGTCCAGTAAGTCGTTTTTTAGAATTAAAATTAATGAATCGTCAAGATCCTAGTCATAAATATTTTTGTTGTCCTAATTGTAAACAAAAAGTACGGGTACCTAAAGGACATGGAAAAGTAATTGTTACTTGTCCTAGTTGTCAAACTAAATTTGAAAAGAGAACGTAAATGTTTGGATATGTTGTGGTAAATAAACCGGATCTAACTTTTAGAGAGTTTGATCTTTATCAATCTTATTATTGTGGTTTATGTAAGACATTAAAGGAAAAATATGGCTCTAAAGCACAAATTTCCTTGAATTTTGATTTGAATTTTATTAGTATCTTATTGACTGGTTTATATGAACCAGAAACTCAGGTGGAAATGAAACGTTGTTTTGTCCATCCGATGAAAAAACATATGACCCGTTATAATGAATGTGTTGATTATGCAGCTAAGATGACAATAGTTTTAACTTACTATAAATGTGAAGATGATTGGCAGGATGAACGCAAATTATCTAAGCAGGCATATAAAAAATTAATTAATAAAGCTTATCAGGAAGTTAAAGCTGAATATCCTAATAAGGTGGCTAAAATTGAAGCTAGTTTAGGAAAGATTTTTGATTATGAAAAGCAGGATAAAATAAACTTTGACGAAATATCTAATCATTTTGGAGTAGTCATGGGGGAGATTTGTGCTTATAAAGATGATGAATGGTATGATGAATTGTATCATTTAGGTTTTTATTTAGGAAAGTTTATTTATTTTATTGATGCTTATGAAGATATTGAAAGTGATTTGAAAAAAGGAACTTTTAATCCTTTTAAAGATTTGTATCAAACTGATGAGTTTGAAGATAAATGTAAAGAAATTTTAGAATTGATGATTTCAGAAGCAACAATGGCTTTTGAACGATTACCAATTATTGAAAATGCAAATTTAATTAGAAACATACTATATGGAGGCGTATGGACAAGGTATATGATGGTAAAACAGAAACGATTGGAAGGTAAACAGTAATGAACCCGTATCAAATATTAGGAATATCACCAGATGCAACTGATGATGAAGTAAAAAAAGCATATCGAACGCTAAGTAAAAAATATCA
>NZ_JAGHEW010000010.1 GCF_017889095.1 Thomasclavelia sp.
ATTTTATTTAGTGATGAAATTACTGTAGGCAAATATCAAATCTATTATACCGTTGATGATTTAGGCAGTTATTATTATATTGTTACAACTGTAACTACAAATGAAAACGAATATTCATTTGAATTGGAAATTGATTTAGAAAAATTATTAATTACCTCTTTTGAATACCGTTAAAAATTATAGACAAAAGCATCACTGGATGCTTTTGTTTTTAAATAAAAAAATCGTAAAAAATTACGATTTTTGTAAATATGGATTAAATAGCAACTCGTCTTTCAACGATGAACTAGCACCATGTCCAGGATATATTTTAGCATCAAAATCAAAACACTTTATCTTTTCTATTGATAACAGCGTATCATGTTTTGATGAATTAGGAAAATCAAATCTGCCAATTGAACCATTAAATAATACATCACCAGAAAAAATCACTTTTTCATCAATTAAATGAATCATTGAAGCGCCTGGACAATGCCCAGGTAAATGTAGCCAATGTATCCGATATCCAGCAATCGTCATAAATTCATCAGCCTTGATTACCGGTGCTTTTAAAATAAATGGTGTTTCCATTATTGATAAATTATATCGAGGATCCGTTAGCATCGTAATATCTTCTTGATGGATATAAATTGGACAATGATGCAAATCATATAAATAATCAACAGCGCCAATATGATCAAAGTGACCATGAGTTAACAAAATTGCTTCTAACTTTAATTCATTTTCAACCAAGAATTTATTAACCTTTTTTCCCTGTGCGCCAGGATCTACAACGAAACATTGCTTTTGATCATTTATTACGATATAACAATTAGTTTGCATTACTCCTAAAACAAAACTTTTAATTTTCATTTTCCTTTACCGATAAAGAAAAAAAGCCCAAGGGCTTATTTCTTTTCCTTATGAACAGTTTTTTTGTTACATCTAGGACAATATTTGTTAATTTCCATTCTTTCTGGATGATTACGTTTATTTTTTGTATTAATATAGTTTTCTTCACCACATTCAGTACATCTATAAATAATATTTTCTCTCATTATTTACACCTCCATCTGTAAACTTTCGACATATATAATATCATAGTAATTCAATAATTACTAGCACTTTTTTTAATTTAAGCCGTATTTTTCTACATATTTATCGACAATTTGATTAGAAATTAATTGAGCCGATGAATCACCGCCATTTGAAGCATAAGTTTGCCGATAAGCAAGACAGGCAAACGCCAGTTGTGGGGTTGCGTTTTCATTGGCAGCTACATAACCAATCTGCAAATGGTTTGGATAGTCATTAGTATCACCAGTACCATAATCGTAAATTTCAGCTGTACCAGTTTTAGCGTAAGTTGCATACGGTTTTGATGACCAAATACTATGACAGGTGCCACTAGGATATGTAACACAAGCCCGCATTCCATCTTTAATTCGTCTAAAAGCCGTTTCCTGACTGCTAACATCGTCTAAAACAGTTGTTGATGATTCTAATTTGGTTTCTATTTCACCATCATCATTGTAATTAAAAGAATCTAAAAACAATTTTGGCTGAACCCGTTTACCACCGTTAGCTAAAGTACAAGCATATTGTGCTAATTGAATATTAGTATAAGTATCATATTGGCCAATTGTAGCATCTAGTAATAACCCGCTAGTACGATCGCGTCCTCTAAATCCTAAAGATTCATTAGGAACATCTAAACCAGTCTTAACCCCTAGACCCAATTCCCCTAGATCGTTTCTTAATGTATCAAAAGCAGTTGGATCAATTCTTAATGGACCATCATAAATATATTCAGCACCACCTAATAACATTGCAATTCTAAACATATAAACGTTTGATGAATAAGCGATTGCTTCAACTTCATTAATTAGCCCAAACTGTTTCCATGATTTTTTTGCTTCAGTATTTTTAATTTTGATTGGGTCATCTCTAAAATAAGTATTTTCAGTAATTAAATTATGTTTAAAGGCAGTATATAACGTTCCCCCTTTAATAGTTGAACCGATTGTAATAGTATCTAGATAGTTTCCGGCTGCATAATCAGAAACCTCACCAGTTTCTTTATTAATTGTTTTACCGGACATAACAATAATTTCACCAGTTTGAGGATCCATCATAATAAAGAACATTTTATTAAAATATTTATTATTGGCATTACAAGCTTTTAATTCCGTTTCAATTAATTGATCAGCTAACTGCTGTAACTCCCAATCAATTGAAATACGAATATTTTGTCCAGAGGTTCCGGTTTTAGTACTAGTAATAATTGGATTACCGTTACGATCATAATTTAAAGTATAACTGCTATCATCACCACGTAAAATATCTTCGTATTGGGCTTCTAATCCAGAAGTTCCTACTCGAGAATCATTTTGATAACCTAGAGCCAATAATTCATTTTTCAACTCAGCTGGTAACCCCTCTTTTTTAGTAGTTACCTTCCCTAATACTTGAGAAAAAGATTTATCATAAACTGATTGGCGTGACCAGTCAGAAGTAATCGTTATCCCTGGTAAAATATCAGCATTTTCTCCGATAATACTAGCTTCTTCGGTCGTAAGACCTTCAGCTAAGATAGTTGAACCACCAGTACAGTTTTTCATTAAATAATAAAAGTGAGCATATTTTATATCTGCTTCATCCATATATTGATTAATTAGATCAATAGTGATACGATCTATTTTTAAATTATAAAGCATCTTACTTGAATTTTCTTGCTTTTTAATTTCTTCAAGTTCTTCATCACTAATAAGTGAATCAGCAACATCTTCATGCATCAAAATAAAATAGTCTTTTTTATTTCTGTCAGAAACTACTTCTTTATTATTAACATCAAGATTAATGTTTTTAGCTAAAAAAGTAGCTGATTCTTTTAGAATTTCATCTTTAATTTTTTTAGGTGCATAATAAGTAGCACAAATTACATTAGTATTTTCAACTAATTTAGTATAATTACGGTCAACAATTTCTCCACGAGGAGCATCTTTAGTATAAGTAGTTGTGCCATATTTTTCCAATTTAATTTCTAATTCATCGGCTTGTGTAAATTGTATATATCCAAGTCTAATCGCCATAACTGAAGTAACTGCAACAACAAAACAAAGTAATCCAATCAAACGACGACTGACAATATTTTCCTGACGATTTTTTTGATCACGTTCTTGTTCAAAAGCACCATAAAAGCGTACCTTCGGTATCTTCTTTTTAAAATTAAATGCCATCTTCATACCTCCGTATTACGAACATATTATAGACTAAAATAATTATTAAGTAAATTAAAACTAGTAATTACCATAAAATAACAAATCGCCCACAATTTGTTGTACTGTTAACTAATAATAAAACCGTCTTAACAACGGTTTTATTATCATTTTGAAATTTTTTATTCATCATCTACTGATAAAATCGCCATGAATGCTTCTTGAGGAATTTCTACAGAACCTACAGCCTTCATTCGTTTTTTACCTTCTTTTTGTTTTTCTAATAATTTTTTCTTTCGTGAAATATCGCCACCATAACATTTAGCCAAAACGTTTTTACGCATTGCTTTAATTGTAGTACGGGCAATAATTTTTCCTTGAAGAGCAGCTTGAACTGGCACTTCAAACATTTGTCTTGGAATTAGATCTTTTAATTTTTCACAAATGACCTTGCCACGGTTATAAGCAAAATCTTTATGAACAATTGTCGAAAGAGCATCCACAACTTCACCATTTAATAAAATATCCATTTTTTGTAATTTACTTGGACGATAACCAATAATTTCATAATCTAACGATGCATATCCTTTAGTATTAGATTTTAGTTTATCGAAAAAGTCATAAATAATTTCTGATAATGGTATTTCATAAATAATATTTTGCCGAGTATCATCAATATACTCAATATTTTGATATTCACCACGTTTAGCTTGACACAATTCCATGATTGCTCCAACAAATTCATTAGGTGTCATGATCGAAGCTTTAACATATGGTTCTTCAATTCTTTCGATTATTTGCGGCTCTGGCATTTGAGCAGGATTATCAACAATTACCTCTGTTTTATCAGTTAAATAACAATGATAAATAACCGATGGTGCTGTAGCAATTAAATCCAGATTAAACTCGCGTTCTAAACGTTCTTGAATTACATCCATGTGTAATAAACCTAAAAAGCCACATCTAAATCCAAAACCAAGAGCCTGTGATGTTTCTGGTTCAAACATTAAAGCTGAATCACTTAGCTTCATTTTTTCTAATGCATCGCGTAAATCTTTATATCGTGCATTATCAATAGGATATAATCCACAATATACCATTGGATTTAATTGTCGGTATCCTGGTAATTGTTCTAAAGATTCGTTTTCTAAAGTAGTTACCGTATCTCCGACATGAATATCTTGAATTGATTTGATTGAAGCAGCAAACCAGCCAACTTCACCAGCTACTAATTCTTCTTTTTTAACTTCGCGAGGTGTTCTTACCCCAAGTTCAGTTACTTCATAAACAGCATTAGTAGCCATGAACTTAACGGTATCACCTACTTTGATTTTACCTTCTTTGATACGGACAAAAACAATTACACCGCGATAACTATCGTAGTAAGAATCAAAGATCAAAGCTTGCGTTGGATTATCGACGCTGCCACTAGGTGCTGGGAATTCATGAACAATTTTTTCTAAAACTTCCTCAACATTTAAACCACTTTTAGCAGAAATTAGTGGTGCATGATCAGCCGGCAATCCGATTACGTCTTCAATTTCTTTAATTGCCCGCTGTGGATTAGCACTTGGTAAATCAATTTTATTTATTACAGGTAAAATTTCTAGATTGCTATCTAAAGCTAAATATACATTTGCAAGAGTTTGCGCTTCAACTCCTTGAACCGCATCCACTACTAGCACAGCCCCTTCGCAAGCCGCCAAAGATCTAGAAACCTCATATGTAAAGTCGACATGACCTGGAGTGTCGATCAAATGTAATAAATATGTTTGTCCATCTTTAGCAGTATAATGTAATTGAACTGCATTTAATTTAATTGTAATTCCTCTTTCACGCTCAAGATCCATACTATCCAATAATTGGGCTTTCATTTCACGATCAGCAACTGCTCCCGTAATTTGTAAGATACGGTCAGCTAAAGTACTTTTACCATGGTCAATATGGGCAATGATTGAGAAATTTCTTATTTTACTTTGGTCAATACTCATTTAATCACCAACTTTCGTTTAGTAATTATAACAAAAATAAAGACCAAAGACAATTAGTATTTATGGGGTTGGATAAAAATATTTATCAAGTAAAGAAACTCTTTCAGCAATTACTTCAATTGAAGTAATTTGCTTAGCATCACCATATTCTAAATTTCGTGAATGTAATCTGCCTTTAATTGCAATCATACTACCAGGTTTAGCACATTCGATGATCATTTCTGCAATTCCGCGCCACAGTGATACCACAATGTAATCATTTTCAAAAACTCCTAATCCATTTTTAAATCCCTTTTCAATTTGAATTGTTGCATTAGCAACTTTGACACCGCTAGCTGTAGTTTGCATTTTAGGAATCTCAACTAGCTTCCCTACTAGTGCTACTGTATTTAACATATCAGTTATCCCTCCTTTATGAAAAATTATAAACATAAAGAAATAGATTTTTCAAGAAACCATAATCCACATAATTGTAACATAATTTAAAAATGAATTATAATTAAATGATTTATCAACAATTTTGATTGAATTATAAACGTATATGTACAATTTGACCAGTTAGGTCTTGTTAAATTTGGCAAAATTTTTCTCTAAAATAAAAAATCAGTCAAAAACTGATTTTTTCTAATTCTATTTTTCAACAATTACATAAGCAATTGCATAATCTTTTTCATGAGAAAGAGAAACAAAAGTTTTAGGGAAATTAAGATGCGGCTTGCCATTTTCATCATTTAAAATCTCAATATCTTGAAAAGAAATAATTTTATGTTCAATGCCATAAGCTTTAAAAAAAGCCTCTTTGCAAGCTAGTCGTCCACCAAGAAATTCCTTTTTATGTTGATTGCTTTTTTTACTTTGATAAACTAACCGCTCTTTTTTAGTCAAGATTCGTTCAATAAAATGCTCATTATCAATTTTAAGTCTGTTTAAATCAACAATGTCACAACCAATTCCGGCAATCATAATTAATCCTTAAACTTTTTTTCATACAAGCTCATTAATTCATCTAATGACATATTATCATCAATTTCATCAATCAATGAATCCTTATTTTCACTATCATTTGATTCAAAATTTAATTTAAATTCACCTGTACGTTCTTCAATGATTTTTAATTGGTCTTGTTCTTCTTCAATAATTTTAGCAATATTTCTTAAATTATCTTCTACAGTTGGCAGTTTTTCAACTGGATCACTGACATTTTGAACTTCTTCAACTACTTCTTCTTTTTCTTCATTAATTGTAGTTAATGTCGCTTGTGATTCAATTGGTTTTTTTTCTTCATAATCACCAAAATAAGGACTGATTACAGGTACTAATTGATCAGTTTTCTTTCTTTTTACTTGCTTAGTTGTAGCAAGTTTAACTACCTTTTTTTCAACACTATTTTTAGTTAGGCCATTCATTGGTGAAATTACTTCACTCATTTGATATGCAGTTTTTACTTTAGGCTGTTCAGCTGGTTTTTTTTCAATTGTAGTTTTAGGTTTTTCACTTACTTTTGATTTTGTCGCAGCTGCTTTTTCATTAGCCTCTTTTTTTTGAAATTCTTCGTCATAAATTAATGGTGAACTGAATTTTTCTTTGCGTCTTTGTTCAACAACTGGATCTACTTCAAAAATATCTTCATCTTCTTCATGTTTTTTAAACAAACCTCTAAACATTTTAAATTCCCCCTTTTATGTTAAAAAAACGAATCACCAATGTGGTATTGATCTTCATCTAAAACTAGAATTCCTCTAACTTGAGGAGCATTAGGCAACCCTAATTCTCTAGCTGAACAAAGCATTCCAAAAGAATCTACTTTTCTAAGTTTAGAAGGCTTAATGATCATCCCACTTGGCATAATGGCACCAATAGTAGCTACAACTACTAGCTGATTTAAAGCAACATTAGGTGCTCCACAAACGATCTGTTTAACTTCGTCTTTTAAATCAACCTGACAAATATGTAAATGATCTGAATCAGGATGATTTTCAATTTCAATAACTTTACCGACAATAAATTTTGGTTTATGATCAATTTCTACTTTTTCTAAATCATATTTAGCAAGTAAAGAATTGAACTGATTGATCTGTTTGTCTGTAAATTTAACCAGTCCATTATTAATAGTTCCTAAATACTTGCTTGCATTTAGTAAGTTATATCCAATCACTTGATTTTTTTGATCTTTTAATACTACTAGATCATCATGTTTTTGATATTCATACGTTTTCCCATCACCTAAACGGGCTAAAAGAATATCACCAACATGTTCATAATTATAAAATCCATGAAATATCATTATTACACCTCTTATTTTACACTATCAATAAATGCTTGAATTTCTTCTTTGGTTTTACGTAACTTGCTTACAAAACGGCCAATTTCTTCTTGATCGCTGTAAGCTACAAATGATGGGATGCCTAAAATATCTAAATCCTTACATAAATCTAATAAATTATCTCTATTTACTAAATAAAATTTAAATTCTGGATTATCATCAACGATTTGTCCCATGAATGGTTTTACAAACATACAATCAGGACACCAGTCGGCAGTAAACATAATGATTGTTTTTCCTTGACGAACTTTATCAAAATCTTCGATTGTTTTGATTTCAATTAATTTATCCATTTTTTTGATACCTAGCTACCAATTTATAAATTGGTCCTTTCTTACAAAATTTTTGTTCATATTCAGTCATAATATTCGTTTCATTTTCAGGACTATTATGTAAATCTAAACTAACATATAATAAATCCATAGGATAGTGATTTAATGAAATTAAAGAATATTCAAATAAACCACGATTATCCGTTTTAAATTCAATCTCACCATGATCAACTAAGATTTTTTGATAAACAGCCAAAAATTTATTTGATGTTAATCTTCTTTTTTCATGACGATTTTTAGGCCAAGGATCACTAAAGTTCAAATATAAATGATCCACTTCATTTTCTTCAAAAATATTTTCTAATTCTATTGCATCATAATGAATCAAACGTAGATTATTTACTTGTACTTCTTGTTTATTAATTTTATTGATTGCAGCCGCTAAAACACTTGGAAATTTTTCAATTCCAATAAAATTAATATCTGGATAACGACAAGCATTAGCATAAATAAAATCACCTTTACCCATACCAATTTCAATATATACTGGATTATCATTTCCAAATATTTCTTTCCAGCTTCCTTTACATTTTTCTGGTTCCATGATCACAAAAGAATCATTTTCGCTCATAATTGTATAAGCATTTGGATTATTTCTAAGTCGCATTACAACTCCCCTTTACATATAAAAATATTTTATCATAAATCTTTTGTCAAGTCGACTAATTCTGTAGGTGATAATTCCCTAAAATCACCTAATTGTAATGTTCGATCTAAATTCAAATCTTTAATCGCTATCCGTTTTAAATAACTCACCGTTTTACCACGACTGGCTACCATCTTCTTGACTTGATGAAATTTGCCTTCAAAGATTTCAATCGTGACAGTGCTTGTCGTATCATCAGTTTCTAAAATTTTTAAATTAGCACTTTGTAAGTGACTTCCATCATCTAAGATAATCCCTTCTTTAAAAGCCTGAACATCCTGGTCGTCCATTACCCCTTCAACAGTAGCATAATAGAGTTTTGAATGATGACGGCTTGGTGCTAGTAAACGATGGGCAAAATCGCCATCATTAGTGATTAACAGCAATCCTTCAGTATCAATATCTAAACGGCCAACTGGAAATAAATCATAGTTTTCATAACCAAAAATTAGTTCTAATACCGTTGGATGTAAATTATCTTTAGTTGCACATACATAGCCTTGCGGCTTATTCAACATTAAATAGACATAAGGACGATAATTAATTACTTCACCATCAAAAACAACTTGATCAGTTTCACTATCAACTTTGAAATCATCATTTTTAACTACCATACCATTAACTTCTACAAATCCCTTACGGATATAATTTTTTACCTCTTTTCTAGAGCCAATTCCATATTTAGCTAACAGTTTATCAAGACGCATTTCCATATAACACTATATACCTCTCTATTTTCTTTTCATCATTTTCATTTGCATAATAAGTTAAATAAACATATACATTAAATTGTGATTTATCGGTAATTCCCGACAAATTAACCCCTTTATATATACCATTTTGTTTATCAACTATACCAGGAACTAATGAATAATTATTTTCTTCAAGAACACCAATAGTTGGTAAACTTTTGTTTTTGTCATCTTCAACTTTAGCAATTGCTTGTAAATAATACATATTAATATTAGCACTGTCAATAATAACATCATAGCGGTATTCATTTTCTTCAATTGGATTGATAATTAAGCGAATTGAAAAATCAGTTATCGTAGTTTCAAAATCTTTAGCATTATCTAATTTTTCTTGATAATCTTGATACTGCTGATAATATTTGTCAGTAACCTCTTCTTGTTTTGAACTGCACCCACATAAAAGTAAAATACTTATAATTGTCAAACATATCTTTTTCATCATCATCACCAGTGCCATTATATCATGTTTTTTTATAGATAAGAAAGGCTTTTAAAAAATTATAAAAAATAGGAACGAATTTGTTCCTATTTGCATTTAAATGTCTTACAAGCTGTTTCTTGAATTTCCTTGGCTTCATTACAATGACAATTACAAACGACAATTTCTTTAGCGTTACAATTGCAATTTTCATTGTAAACACAACTATCTACTTGGCAATTTACACCACGCGCCATGAAATCACCTCCGTTTATAGTTTTACCGCTTTTATTAAAACTATGCTCATAAACAAAAAAAATAAAGCAATAAAGACTATCAAAATAATAGTCTTTATCACTTATCCTCATAAATGATCAAACAGCTAAAACTATATTCCAATTCACTTGAAAATGTCATTGCTACTTGATAATGAAGCGAAATAATTTTAGGATCTTTATCATTTAAAAAATCATTTATTTCATCTTCAAGGTCTAATTCATGAGTTTTTTCAATAATTTTTACTTTCATA
>NZ_JAGHEW010000118.1 GCF_017889095.1 Thomasclavelia sp.
AAGCAATACCGAGAATTGCTATTGGAATATAAATAATATTAGGTATATGATAAACAAATCTATCAATTCCAGACATAACAATATAAATAATAATTCCCACACTGATTAAAATGCTTTTATCTTTCATGGTCGGTCTCCTCTACAACTTCCAATTTATTTATAATTATCTTTTACTAACACAATTATATTTTTTAATTCTAACAATTAAATAAATGTAAATCATCAAAAAAATTATTGATAATACACTTCCTACTGGCATAGCCATTTTAGAAATTCCCGTTATAGCAACGCCAATAAATACAAACTCTAAAAAACCTATCAAAATAGTAATGATAAGATATTTTACTATTTTGAGTACTTTGGTACTATTTATTATTTCAACAAAAATTAATTCCATAATCTTACTCCCTGATTTTTATCACAAAATCCTTATAAACCAAAGATATACTATTTATCGTTAATTTCAAAACCTAATCATAATTTTCATATCATTTACTAATAAGCCAAAACCATCTAATCTTATATAATACATCATAAATTCTATTTTAATTAATTATTTTATCTAACTGTATTATCCGTGTTTTTGCATGTAATAATGCATCTTCAAGATGCCCTTTTCCTTTTAAGCAAATAATAAGCGAATTTGAATAATATTGTTTAATAAATTTTGCAACTTTTTTAAAAATAATTTCATTAATTTTACCCCCATATATATAAATAATTTGCGTATCTGGTGTAATAATATCTTTAGAAAGTTGAAATTTACCAACTTCAGCTAAATATTTTTTAATTGTTTCATTAGAAATATTATCTAATAATTCTAAAAAAATGTCTATTTTATCTTCGGTAATCATTGAATTTATAGCTTTTTGAATTACTTTACTATCTCTGTTTTTAGCTTTTTTAGTAATTGATAGATATTGTTTTGTAAGTATCTTTACCATATATTTTCCTTGTGGTAATAGTGGTGAACTTTCCATAATTACTTTATCAAAAGTTATTTTTTGATTTTGCCATAATAAGGCAGCTAAAATTCCACCCATGGACATACCATAAACTGCATGGATATGGGTAATTGATTTTTGGCAACAATAATTTTCTATTTCTTTTGTTAAGGCATCAAATGAAATAAACTCTAATTTTTCTTTTACATCATGTCCTGGTAAAACGGGTACTAAGATATAATATTTTTCTTGATAATATTTGATATAATCATCAAAAATTTGATAGGGACTTTCAAAACCATGAATAAACATTATTACTGGCTTATTAATATTTCCATATTCTAAAATCCGCACTTTAATCCCCTCTTTTCTATATCTATAATTTAAAATTTACGACAATTTTCAAAAATTTCTTTTTGCATTTTATCATAATAAACAATTAGTTTAATTGTTTTAATTGATTGCTTAATTCCTATTTCCCTTTCATCTTTACCACAATCAATTCCTAATACTCTTTTCAAATTATACTCTAGCCATTCTAATCGATTATTACAATCATAAAGTACATTCCAATCAGTGGGCAATTTACCACCAGCAAGCACATATCCTTTAATAAATGCGTTAAATAAGTTAAAATCAATTTGACATTCTTCATATCCAGAATAACATAAAGCTAGTTCAAATAATTCGATAAACGGATGATTATAATCAAGACATTCTAAATCAATGATTCGATAATCCTGGTTATTCCATAAAACATTTTTGCAATCCATATCATTATGACAAATAGTCGCCATTTTTGGCAGTTTACTTTTAGCCTGATTACTATTATTTTGACTTTCGATAATTAATGAATAATTATCTTTTAACAGTTTATATAATAACTGATCAGCTTGTTTTAACCTGGTTAGATAAAAATTCCAGTCAATATTTATTTGTGAAAATTTAATTGTTTTCAATTTATCGATATTATGAATTTTTGCAAGCACCTTACCAATTTGTAAACAATGGACTTCTTTAATTTCATTGTGCTTCAAAGCTCTTCCAGGATAATAATCAAACAGGTAAAAATATACACCATTTATTTCCTGCATTTTTTTACCATTAAAAGATAAAGCCGGTAAAATTGGGATATTATTTTTTTCTAATAAACACTCTAACTTTTCAGCTCTACGATAATTATCCATTGCACTTTTTCTTTGCATAACAAACTGATTCAATACTTTAAGAGCATAATCACCTTGATTGGTTTTCAAGTGATACATTTTATGCATCAAGCCACCTGTTAAAATAGTTACTTCTTTTAATTTCCAATTACATTGTTTTTCAATAGCTGCAAATAAATTTTTTTCATTTACTAACATATATAACCTCATGTTTCAATTTCTTTTCGATGATTTAAATGAATCCCAATATGTCCTATTGCTAGTACGAGTGTCGAAATAATTAAAAATATATTTATCTCATAAATTCCTAATAATAAAAACGCTAATACCGGCAAAACTGCTCCAGCAACTGGAATATGTAATAAACTGCAATAAAAATCTTTCATTGTTTTTTCGCTTTTAAAATATTTGATCCAAAAAATCTCATATAAAATCATCAACAAAATTGCAATTAATAAAATAATTGACCAGCTAGATAATATATTTATATTACCATTGGTAAACATTAAAGCATTACAAGTAACTGATATTTCTCCAATCCGTTCAAAAACTAATAATATTTTATTTTCATTTTTTACATATTTATCATAATCTTTAGGTTTATTTTTACTCCAAATTAAATTAGGTATCATTAACATCATTAAAAATATACAACCAATAAGTGAAAAGCCAAAATGAACATTTGTTTTCATAATTTTACGTATCCATTCTAATTATTTTAGTAAGTGCTTTGTCAAGGTATTCAAGATCCTCTCTTGCCCTAAAACCTTGTTTTTGCCAAAAAGCATTTCCCGCTTCATTGTACTTAAAAACTACTAAAGCTACTTTAATAATACCTATTTTTTCTAGTGCTTTTAAAGTCGTATCTACTAATTTAGTTCCAATTCCTTGATGTTGATATGAAGGTAAAACCGCTAAATGATAAATATAGCCTCTTCGTCCATCATTGCCTGCTAGAATCACACCGATTATTTTTGTACCATTTGTTGCAACAAAACAAGTTTTAGGATTTCTTGTTAAAAAACGATTGATTCCTTCTTTTGAATCATCAATATTATTTAGTCCCATTCCTTTACAAGACAACCATAATTGATATACATCTTCATAGTCATCAATTGTCATTATTTTTATTTCCATCTTTTCCCTCCATGGATTTATATCTATAGCTATATTATAGCGATATCTAATTTTCTCGACAATAAAAACAGGTTTATCTTCCATTTAAAAAAGCGATTAATAACTAACCGCTTAATACAACATTATTTAAAAATAAAGATATCTTCGATTGGTACATTTATCGCTCTTGAAATATCAATAGCTAGTTTTAATGAAGGATTATACTGCGCTTTTTCTAATCTCATAATCGTTTCCCGACGAACACCAACAATTTTAGCTAATTGTTCCTGGGTAAGTCCTCTTGCAACACGATATATTTTTAAATTACATTCAAACTCTGTTGCCATATCTATACCTCTTTTTCATAGCGATATAATAAATAATTACTAAGAAAAAGAACTAATGCATAGATCAATGAAATAGAAATAAGCATAAAAATAGCACACCACTCTACATTACTTTCAAACATTCCCATTCCCATCAGATAGATAACAATAAATAATAAACTAAAACCAATTTTATAAGCTTTTAATTCCGCTTTACGCTTATTTTCTAAAAATAGCTCATCTTCTAAAGTATGTGATAATTTTCCTTCAAAAAAGAATCCAAAGAAACCAAAAAAGATAAAGAAAATAAAAGGAAAAATTAAATGATAGCGATAATAAGTCCAAAAACCACCAAAACCTAAAAAACCAAAAATGCCACATATTCCCAAATATGGTGAAATTGTTCGTGAATAAAATTGTTTATCTTCTTTTGATTTAAATTTATTTTTTAAACAGACAATAATGATATAAATAGCACATATTACAACCATCATTCCCGCAATGATCATTGGTAAATCTTTGAAAGAAAATACATAACTAGACATATCCATTTTCTTTACTAACCGTCCTTCATTAAAAAGTAATGAATATATAATACTAGCAATTAAAATAATAATAGTGCTAACACTCATAATAATAATTCTTTTAATTTGTTTTTTTAACATGTTTTTTCCTCCTTAATGAGATGTTTTTGTATCTTTATGAGATAAATATATCACTTATAATTATTAAAATCAATATAAAAGTTACAAATATATCTCTTTTTATCAAATAATATTTAGTAACAGCCAACGATTGCATATTTTTGCTAACCACGTATAATTAAAGTTTAAGGAGGGTTTTATGAAAGAATTAGAACAAGAAATTATCAAATTTGTAAAAGAAAGAGATTGGGATCAGCTTGATCATCCTGAAAGTTTAATTAAAAGTATCGTGATTGAAGCTGGAGAATTGCTTGAATGTATTCAATGGGATGATAATCTTAATTTACAAGATGTAAGCGAAGAATTAGCTGATGTCATGATTTATTGTTTTCAGCTTGCTTATTCATTAAATCTTGATTTAAAAACGATTATTAATGATAAATTAGCAAAAAACAAAATAAGATTTCCTGCCGTTAAGCATAATGTATAGTAAACTTGACATTTTTTGCAAAGTAAACTATACTAAAAATATAGTTTATGGGATGTGAGATAATGAAAACTAGAATACCAGAATTACGAAAAAAGATGAAAATTACTCAAGAGGAACTAGCTCTGTCTGTCGGGGTTACCCGACAGACAATTACCTCAATTGAGGTAGGCAAATATTCGGCTTCCTTGCTTTTGGCATACAAAATAGCCAAATATTTTAACTTATCAATTGAAGATGTTTTTTATCTTGAAGAAGAATTAGAAAAAGATAAATCATCTAAAAACGATATTTAAATTATAATTATTCAAAAATATTATAAAAGATTATTTTTTTAATGCTTAATATAATAGAATAGTGTATAATTGAAATATCAATAAGATGATACATGGAGGAAATTTATGTTAAAAGTTGAAAATCTAACTAAAAAATTCAAGAAAATTACCGCCGTTGAAGATGTTTCCTTTACCGTAAATCAAGGTGAAATCGTTGGATTACTAGGTGAAAACGGAGCTGGAAAAACAACAACACTAAGGATGATTGCAACGATGTTAAAACCTACCAGTGGAACAGCTTCTATTGATGATTACAACATCATTGATCATCCTGATAAAATTCGTGGTCATATTGGCATTCTTTTTGGTGGTGATGTCGCTTTATATGACCGTTTGACCGGTCGTGAAAACATGACTTATTTTGCCAAACTAAACGGAATGAGTGATATTGAAGCTAAAAATGCAGTTGAACAAATTGCCAAAGATTTAGAAATGACTGATTATATCGATCGACCAGTTGGTAAGTATAGTCGCGGGATGAAACAAAAAGTTTCTTTAGCTAGAAGTATTATTCATCGTCCTGAAGTAATGCTTTTTGATGAACCGACTACTGGTCTCGATGTTATGTCAAGTAAATTGATTCATGATTTTATTTTAAAATGTAAACAAGAAAATAAAGCAATTGTTTTTTCTAGTCATAACATGTATGAAACAGAAAAACTATGCGATCGGATTATTATCATTCATAAAGGAAAGATCGTTGCCAGCGGAACGATTGATCAATTAAAGAAAGATTATCAAAAAGATAGTTTAGAAGATTTATTTATTGAATGTATCGGGGGAAATGATTATGAATAGTATTTTAACGATTGTAAAAAAAGAGTTCAAAGATATTTTACGTGATCGTAAAACTTTACTGATGACTTTTGTAATCCCAATCATTATTATGCCACTTTTATTTACCTTTATTTTTTCATCAATAAGTGATATGGCAGCGCCTGATGAAGATAATCGCTATAAAATTGTTCTTGAAAGTGATAGCGAAGAAATTGTTCAATTATTTGAAAGTGCTGGTATCTATGAAATCGTTGAAAATGATGATCCAATAAATGCAGCCTATAATGGTGATATTACTGCTTATGTTGTTGCAAACAATATCAATCAGTCTTTATTAGAAAATAAAATCCCAACGATTGATTTATATTACGATACTACATCACAACGGGCATTAACAGCTATTAGTATGGTACAGACATTATTTACTAGCTACCAAAACAATTATCTAGCTAATTATTTAGAAGCTAATAATTTATCAAGCACTTTATTGCAGCCGTTTAATTACCAGGAACACGCAAAAGATGATCAAAGTGACGGAATTTCTTTAATGATGATGGGAATGTTAATTCCAATGATGATCATTGGTTATTCAAGTTCAGGAATTACACCAATTGCAACTGATTTAGGAGCCGGTGAAAAAGAAAGAGGAACATTAGAACCATTACTTTCAACTCGAGTATCTCGAAGCTCAATTTTGATTGCTAAACTAATCGTTACAGCAACTTTTGGTACTATTACTTCAGTTTTATCAGGAGCCGGATTATTACTAGCCTTTAAATTTGGTCTAAGTGATACTATGCCTCTATCAATTGATATTTCAATTCAAAGTATGTTACTAATTGTATTGTTGGCAGTGTTATATGTATTATTCATTTCAGCAATCATGTTATTAGTATCTACTTATGCTAGATCAATTAAAGAAGCTAATACTTATTTAACACCAGTTACTTTAATTCCGGTATTACTTTCAGTTATTACAATGTATACAGAACCAAGTTCAGTTTCTATTGCAATGATGAATATTCCAATTTTAAATGTCGTTATTGTAATCAAAGAAATTATCTTTAATCAATTAAATTATACTCACTTCTATATTACTTTTGCCTGGTCAATTGCTTATGTAGTAATTGCAATGATTGGCGCTAAGTTAATGTATGAAAAAGAAGAAGTAGTCTTTAGAGCTTAAAAAGTAATCTAAATATTAGATAAAATTTAGCTTATCATAAATAATCATTAGACAAATAAACAGATATAAAAAAATGGCCGTTCTAATTTTAGAACAGCCATTTTTATTACTCTTACACCCACTATCATCCTTATCCAAGAC
>NZ_JAGHEW010000119.1 GCF_017889095.1 Thomasclavelia sp.
GGAACATGATTAATTAATAGTTAAGAAAGGAAAGTAAGAACTCATTTTAGTCAATTAGTCATTAAAAGATATCAAGTAACTAAATAAATTAGTCAAAGATTAAATGATTAAATTAATTTAGTAGCTGGTAATCAAAGAGATAGTTAATAAAATGAAACTTGTAGAAAATGATTAATTAGTTAATAATTAAAAAAAGATATAAGAATTCATTAATTATCAAAGATATCAAGTAACTAAATAAATTAATCAAAGATTAAATGATCAAAAAATTTAGTAGCTGGTAATCAAAGAGATAGTTAATAAAATGAAACTTATAGAAAATGATTAATTAGTTAATAATTAAAAAAGATATGAGAATTCGTTAATTATCAAAGATATCAAGTAACTAAATAAATTAATCAAAGATTAAATGATTAAAAAATTTAGTAGCTGGTAATTAAAAAGATAGTTAATAAATGAATACTTATTAAACTTGATTAAAAATAACTAGATTGGAAAAATGAAAAAGTTTGCAAAACTCAAAGAAGTATTTTGGAAGTTATTAAATAGATATTAGATTATAAAAGGATTTGAAAATGAAAGAGTTTCGAGAATTCATCAAAAATAATTATCCAATAAATAATTTATAAAAAATCATATAAGATGTAATGAAGCTAATTCAATTTTAGAATAAATCCTTTTTAAAGAAAGAGCATTTCGATAATTTAGTATGTAAGAATAAAAAACAATAGAGATAAGCAATAAAATTATTAGAGATAATGCGTAGATAGAGATAGTAGAATGAAAAATATTATCGAGATGCTCTATATAGAAGAAAAGAGGTGAAAAGTAAATCACCTCTTTTTATTTGGTTTTATGGATTAAATCGTTATCTTTTTAATCATTCGATAGATTAATTGTTTTAGTCTTAATCGCATTACAAAAATATTGATCATGTTCAACAAATAATAGAGTTGGCTGATATTTTAAAATCACTTCTTCTATTTGGATCCTAGTAAATATATCTAAATAATTCAATGGTTCATCGAAAATATATAAATTTGCTGGTGTTGCTAAACAATTTGCCAACATCACTTTCTTTTTTTGACCTTTACTAAAAGTGCTAATATCCTGAGTAAATAAATCTCTAGAAAAATCTAATTTCCGTAAAATAGTTTTAAATAATGAATGATCTAAATCTTCATTGATAATATAATCATCTAAAGTTCCTTTTAAGTGTTCGTCACTTTGTGATAAATAGGCAATTTTTAAATGTGGGCTAATCGTTACCTTACCTTGATAATTTGCATCTTCATTTACAATAAGCTTAATAATACTTGTTTTACCAGAACCATTGGCACCTGATAAATTAATTCGTTCCCCCTGATTGATCGAAAAATTAATATTTTTTACAATTGTCCTATTTTCATAAGTAATGCTTACATTTTCAAAATTAACTAATTTGTGTTTAGCTGAATTTATCGGTTGCATTTTTAATGCTTCAATTGTTTCAATATCTTTCAATAACCCCTTTTTTTCTTCAACTGCTTTATTTTGACGGCGTTGTAAATTTTTAGAACGCTGCATCATTTTAGCGGCTTTATGACCAACATATCCTTTATCAGGTTTAATTCCGGAAACTCGGGTATTTTTACTTTTTTCAACTTTATCTGACCAAATACCAGTTTGCCTAGCAGCCACTTGGAGTTTTTTGATATCTTTTTTTAGTTTTTCGTTCTTTTTTATTTCTAAATTATCTTGATTTTCTTTTTGTTGATACCAAGTCGTAAAATTTCCTTTAATAATATCAATACTATCACGATTCAAAGCTAAAACATGGTCAATACAATTATCTAAAAAATTACGATCATGGCTGACAAGAATAAAACTTTTTTTCTTTTTCAAATAATTACTTAATAAAACTCGGCCATGTAAATCTAAATGATTAGTCGGTTCATCAATCAGTAATAAATCATGCGGTTTTAAAAATAAAGCTGCCAGCATTACTTTAGTTTGTTCTCCATTAGATAATGTTTCAAAAGGCCGCCATAACACATCATCTTCTACTTCCAACAACGACAATTCTCGTTGTAACTGCCATAATTCAAAATCTAAAACAATTTCATTTACTATATCAATTGTAAACATTGACTTATCTTTAATATCATAAGGAAAATACTCAAAACAATAATTTGGTGTTATATATCCTTGATAACGATATTTAGACATCAATAAATCTAATAATGTTGTTTTTCCTTTACCATTTCTACCAATTAGTCCTAACTTCCAATTAGTATCAATATTAAAACTAACATTATTAAAGATATTTTCTATTTGATTATCATATTTAAATGATAAATTTTTAACTTCTAATAATCCCATCTACAATCCCTCCTAAGACAAAAAACTGCTGCAAGAAAATATATTCATGCAGCATAAAAAATCTTAATCAAGATATACGAATATTAAAGGACAATATATTTTCTTGCACACAAAAACAGTAAAACATTACTGCAATAAATTTTTTAGCAAGAAAATTTATACATCCTTTCACCTCATTTCAATATAATAATATCAAATTTAATCCTTTTTGCAACTATTTATTGATATTTTTCATTAACCGTATCAATAAAACACTCTAAAGCATTGACTTCATCATCAAAATAATATAAATCCAATATATCTTGTTCACTATAATTATTTTTGATCCAATTATATAGTATATTACGTTTATATGGTGTTAAACGGTTTAAATCCAAATGATGTTTTATGGTAATTTTTTTGACAGCTTCCATCATCATATCATATTCATCAATAATACAATCCTGATCATAATTACGCGCCATATATTCAACATATCCTAAAAATATTTCTTTAAACCGATCACCATCAATATCTTTAATATACTCTTTTAAACACATCACTAATAATTCTATATCTTTTTCTAACATATTCCTCACCACTTACTATTATAAACAAAAAAAGTACCTTTTTTCAAAGATACTTTTAATATTCAGTTATTTTTTATTAATAAAATTATTTTTTAATGCTTCTTTACAGCTAAATTGTAATCCAACTAAAGTAAAATCACTTAAATTGGTTACTTTTTTAATTTTAGGTAAATATTTACAAGGAATCATTTCTTGTAATGTTTCATCAAGATCATTAGCCTGTTCCAAATTGATACAGCTAATTGCCACAATTTCAGGATTAATTATTGCCGTTAAACAAGCAACAATCTTACTTAAAAGTTCAATTGTTCCATGTGGTGTCTGTAATAACTTCAATTGATCAACTTCACCTAATGGTAAATATTGAATCTCACCTGCACAGTTAGTTTTCCCAGTAATTAACTGTCCATTTATAACCACACCAACGCCACCAAAACTTTCGCCGGGCTGGAACAACAAACAAACATTTTCATAATTTTTTTCCATTAAATAAAAACCAATTGCCGCCATATTAACATCATTACCTAAGACGATTTTTTGACTATATTTATTTTTTAATAAAGAATACAGCTCTATATCATTAAAATTAACCAGTCCCGTAGAAGTTACTTTACCATCATTAATAATTCCCGGGATACTGATGCCAATAACTTTAATATTATCGAACTTAGCTAAAACGATATTAATAATATCATAAATATCATTGATTTTAACGGTTTTTTTAATAACTTCATCACTGTATATTTCTTCATCAGCTAAATTATAGACCCGGTAAATCAAATGAACCCGACGATATTCCTTATTAACTGAAATTGTTAAAAAACGCGAAAAATCACTATTTAAATAATAATAATCTACTATTTCTTCACTTTCAGGATCAATGACTCTTTCTTTTAAAACTTCATTAGTGTCTAATAAATCTTTAATTAAACTATTGACCGTCGCTAAACTAAGATTACTTGCCAGCGCTAATTGGTTTTTAGTACACATTTCATGATCTAAAAACGTGGCCAAGAGCTTATTTTGATTTCTTTGTCGTAAATTCTTAGTATCACTTATTTTCATGAATCTTCTTCCTCCTTATTATCAGACTCTTCACTAACAAGTTTCAACGCTCCAGAAAAATCATTAGTGGCAAAAATACGGGTAGGAATCAATAGGATCTTCTTCCCTGGTAAGCGCCGTTTAGCCTGGGGAACCATATAACCAACTTGAGGAGCAACTAAGATTACATCATATTCATCACCAATTTCAAAAATTCTAGAATAACCTGTTGCTTCAATTTTAAAAGGCAACTTTTCTAATTTTGCCAATTCTTGCATCTGATGGGCAAATAACGTAGTTGTAAGACCACCACTGCAGCATAAAAGAACTTGTAAAGATGGTCGATTAATTGCCTCTTTAGCACAATTAATCATTTCATTAAACAGTTCAACTGCATGATTAAAATAAGTTAATTGAAAATGTAAATAAAAAATCTTTTGATCACTTTTACGATCAGTTAACTCCTCTTCAAAAATACCATTACCATAAAAAATAATCTTTCCCTTAACAACATCATTTTCAATGATGATCGTTCGCTGATCCCGTTTTTCAATCGTTAATTTATTTTTACCATTTTGAAGCAAGATCCATTCAATATATACTAACGAATTGATATCTTGTAAAAACTCATCCATAAAAACACCACCACAAATATAAATATATCTCAATTATAATACATAATGTAACCGTTTACAAATTAGTTTAATCAATTTCTACTACCTGTTTATCATGTTTAAAAATCTCCCGTTTATTTTCATTATTTAAAACCAGCCGAAATACAACAAAATGACAATCTTGATCGCTATTATTGATAAACGTATGAATACTATCCTTTACTAATACCAGTTCATCTTTTTTAATTATTTCTTTTTTGATTTGATTATTTTCTAAATAATTTACTTCGATTTCGCCTTTGGTAATTAATATGGTTTCTTCAATGTTTTGATGAAAATGCCAAACTTGCTTTGTTTTTGGCGGAATTACATTTAAATGAATTTCATATTCATCAAATAAATAATAATTAACTTTCGTACCATCATCTTTAACTACATTAATTGCATCTGTTAATCTTTCTATTATTAATGACATTTTCTAAGCATATACCTCTCTTTCCTTTGAAATCCTAACTTTTGATATAAGCCAAGTGCTTCATTTGATGAATTTAAACAAAGAATTCCACATTTTTGTTCACCTATCTTAATTAATTCAGTTACTATTTTTGTCGCTATTTTTTGATGACGATATTGTTTTTCAACAAAAATATTAGTCAACTGCCCCATTATTCCACTAGGATTATCATTTGAAGGCATTACTTGATAAAGATACAACGTTCCACTTGCAACTATCCTATCATGTACATAACCTAAAATAGTAAAACAAGTATGGTTATTTAAACCATTAAAATAAAAATCTCTAATGTTATTAATCGTATCAGCACTAATTTTTTGCTTAGAAAACATCTTCAAATCTCTGATTCGTAATTCAACTAATAACTCTAGCTCTTTAATTGTTGCATATCTAAACTCAATCATCACGTTCACCTCATTAATAGCTTAGCACAAAAAATAAAATCAGCAAACTGCTGATTTTATTCTTGAGCATTTGAGTTATTTTGATACTGATCATCATATTCAACAATATGATTTTCATAGTCCAACTCATCTTTTTTAGCTGATTCAGTTTCTTTTTTGATCAAAATATCACCTCAAGTATATTATGACCATTAAAGCATTATTAAATCTAATAAATAACCACTTAATCCAGCTACTACTGAACCCAATAAAGCAATTCCGGCAGTAATAGTTAAAATTCCTCGTCCACTTAAATTAATATCATGTTTTTCCATTTTCTTATCCTCCTTAAAAGTATCTATTTATTCATCATTTTATTATTATTAGTTTATTTGTGTCTTTTAAAGACACTTTTAATATAATCCAATTTTCTCCTTTTGTCAACAAAAAATATCTTTTTAAGACACTTTTAGAAAAATAGAGTTGTAAAAAGATGAAAAAAATAGTAAAATTAAGACACAAGGAGGATTATTATGACTGGTGAAAGAATTAAAAAATTAAGAAAAGAAAAAGGGCTTACCCAAGAACAATTAGGAAATTTACTAGGTGTTAAAAAATCAGCAATCGCTAAATACGAAAATAATCGTGTTGAAAATCTAAAAAAAGAAACAATTCAAAAACTGTCAGAAATTTTTGATGTTTCCCCTTCATATTTTTTAGGTTTTAATGAAACTAATTTAATGCCAGTTACTGATTCGATTGTTATCCCCCTATATAATGATGTTAGCTGTGGTACAGGAATGTTTGTTGATGATAATATTGATGAATATATTTCCTTGCCAGAAACTTTATTATCAACAAATAAAGAATATTTTTGTCAATATGCCAGTGGCGATAGTATGATCGATGAAAATATTAATCCTGGTGATTTAATCGTATTTGAAAAAATAAGTAATTTAAGAAATGGTGACATTGGCTGTTTTACTATTGATGATAATATTGCTACTTGTAAGAAGTTTTATCGCGATAATAAAAATCATTGTATTATCTTACAGCCCGCTAATCCAGAATACTCGCCAATTGTCATCAATCAGGGAAATGAAGCCGGCTTTAGAATTATTGGTAAATTATCGTTAGTAATTAATAAAAGATAATTTAAAAACCTGATTTTTGAAGTGAACCCAATTTGTTGGACACTTATTTAAATTTATTTTTAAGCAGTTAATAGGGATTGGTTCCTGTATTGTACAGGAGTCAGTCCTTTTAATTTTTCTGTAATTCTTTGAGTATTATAA
>NZ_JAGHEW010000120.1 GCF_017889095.1 Thomasclavelia sp.
AAATTACATATTTGGGGATTATTATCTAATGGTGGGGTTCATTCTTCTAATGAACATATTTATGCATTATTAAAATTAGCTAAACAAGAAGGATTAGAAAAAGTTTATGTTCATGCTTTCTTAGATGGACGTGACGTTGCTCCTGATAGCGGGGTAGATTTTGTTAAGGAATTAGTCGAAAAAATCGATGAAATCGGTGTTGGTGAAGTAGCTACTATTTCTGGTAGATATTATGCAATGGACCGTGATAAAAGATTTGACCGCGTTGAATTAGCATTTAATGCGATTGTTAATCATGAAGGTGAAAGCTTTGAATGTCCAGTTCAATATGTAAAAGATTCATACGAAAAAGAAGTATATGATGAATTCGTAGTTCCAGGTTACAATAAAAATGTTGATGGACAAGTTCAAGATGGAGATTCAATCATTTTTGCTAACTTCAGACCAGATAGAGCAATTCAATTATCAACTGTAATTACTAATGATGGTTTCTATGATTATGAATTTAAAAACGTACCTAAAAACATTACATTTGTATGTATGATGAAATATGCTGATAGTGTTAATGGAAGCATTGCTTTTTCACTAGCAAAACTTACTAACACATTAGGTGATTACTTATCAGCTAAAGGATTAAAACAATTAAGAATTGCCGAAACTGAAAAATATGCTCACGTAACATTCTTCTTTGATGGTGGATTGGATAAAGAAATCGAAGGAGCTACTAGAGTATTAGTTAACTCACCTAAAGTTGCTACTTATGATTTACAGCCAGAAATGTCTGCTTATGAAGTTAAAGACAAATTAATTGCTGAATTAGATAAAGATCTTTATGATGTAGTTATCGTAAACTTTGCTAACTGTGATATGGTTGGACACACTGGTGTAATTCCAGCAGCAATTAAAGCTGTAAGTGTTGTTGATGAATGTGTTGGAGCAGTTTATGAAAAAGTATTTGAATTAGGTGGTACAATGTTGATTACTGCTGATCATGGTAATAGTGAAATGCTATTAGATGAAGAAGGTAATCCATTTACAGCGCATACTACAAACGTAGTACCATTAATTGTAACTAATTCACACTTAGAATTAAAAGAAGGCGGAAAATTAGGTGATTTAGCACCTACGATCCTTCAATTATTAGGTTTAGAAATTCCTGAAGAAATGGATGGACAATCTTTACTTAAATAATGAAAAAACTAATTTTATTAATTACATTAATTTTAACTCTTAGTGGATGCCAAAAAGCATCCACTATCCACATTCAAAAAAATTCTGATTTATCAGGAATTCATGAAATAGATTATGATAGTTTACAAGAAAAATTAACCGCTAATCAGCCCTTTGTATTATATATTGGACGTCCTGATTGTGGTGACTGTCAAGAATTTTATCCGATTTTAACTACTTTTTTGAAAGAAAATGAAGGAATTTATCTTTATTATTTAAACATTCAGGCTTTTCGTGATGCTGCTTTACAAGAAGATGCTAGTGAAGCAGAAATCGCTTTTTATGATAATATGCAAGAAGAACTTGATTTTAACTGGACGCCAACACTTAAATTAGTTAATAATGGTGAAACAATTGATGAGTATACTTATTTAAGTCAGGAGTATTATCAAATTAAAGATGAAGATAAACAAAAGCAGGCTAAAGAAGATTATATTGATGACTTTAAGACCTGGATGAATGATATTTATGAGTAGGTGATTGAATGAAAAAATGTCCACATTGTAAAAAGAATATTCCCGATAGTGCTAAAGTTTGCCCTTATTGTGGAACTCGTTTAGAAAAAGGATATCGTCCTATGAAACGAACTAATGCTTTTCCTAATTATCTTTATTTAATATTGGCGTTTATCTTAATGTTTTCGCCAATTCTATCAACTTTGATGTTTGGTAGTTTACTAGATAGCGACACCGCTACTAGCCAAAGCCCTCAAACACCTGATAGTGCGATTACTTTAGGACCGTTAGAAAAAAGCGATGAAGAAAAAGTGGCTTATTATTTTGGTTCGTTAGATAATTTTGATAAACTGGTCACTAATAGTGATGAATATGTTAAAAAGATCAAAGCTGTTGAAGCTGATTTAAAGGAATTAACTAAAAAATATGGTGATGTTGAAATTAGTAAAGATTATGATTTTTATGTAACAGAAAATAATAATGTTCATACTAATATTACCTATATCCTTAATGTAAGTGATCAAGAGGAAATCAAAGTTTCTTTATCTTATGATCTATTAAAAAAAGCTAATCGATTAGAAATAAAAGATGAAATCACTGGTTTTGAAAACTATGAAGCGATGAAAGTAAATGATCAAAGTTATCAATTGAGTAAAGATATTGTTACTTTATTAAATGGAGAAAAGGAATTTGCCTGCTATCAAGATGTATCTAAACAATTTAATGAATTAGACCTTGATTTAAGTAAAGAACGTTTGGGAAATTATGGTTTAGCTGTAAATAAGCAACAAAAAACTACTGATATTTCAATGCGTATTTTGGGAAGAGAAACTAATTATCGTTTACAATTAACTTATCAATGTGAAATTGATCTTGATAAACTGATTTAAAGATGATGCAAATCATCTTTTTTGTATTTAAAAACAGAAATTCTAATGAACTTCTGTTTAATCATCTTTGTCTTTGTCATCTTTATTTGCGATAAATTCAATAAAATCTTTAACAACATTGTATTTATAGGCTGATACTTGAATCGTAAGAGGTAAATCAATATAAGTATTTTCCTGATCACGGATTTCATCTAGGTTAAGCGGTTTATTAGTATAGCCAAGAATGTAATCGGATGTAACGTTAAAATATTCAACCATTGATCTTAATACTTTAGTACTAGGATCACGTGTTCCTTGTTCATAAGCTGCTAAAGTACGTGGTTTTACACCAATTATTTTAGCTAACTGATTACGGTCAAGATTGTGTTCATCGCGTAAATATGCAATTCTTTCTCCTGTTAATCTAGACATTTTAATACACCTCAATATGTATTATAGGTTAAGTTTTTAAAAATTATGGAAATCTACACAAAATAGATCTTAAAATTACTTAATTAACACAATAAGTGTAAGTTAAAACATTTTTGTCGTATATTTGAACTTGAAAAAAAGAAATGTGGACATGTAAAAAACATAAGATTTATTATCTTATACAAACGTGTTATAATCATTATCAAAAGTAGGTGATCATAGTGGAAAAAGAAAGAATATCAATTAAAGGAATTCCGGCTATTTTATATGGAAAACCAAGTAATCAGGTTTTTATTGCAATCCATGGTAACAAATCGCATAAAGAAGATCCGGTTATTGAACTGTTAGCCAAAGTGGTTTGTCAACAAGGTTATCAGGTATTAAGTTTTGATTTACCAGAACATGGTGATCGTCAGGAAGAAGCGACACTATGTGTTGTTCAAGAATGCATTTTGGAGTTAAAAAAGATCTTTAATTATGCTTTACAAAACTATCAGACAATTAGTTTATTTGGCTGTAGTTTAGGAGCATATTTTAGTTTAATGGCATACTTTGATATTATATTTAAACAATGTTTATTTTTATCACCGGTTGTTGATATGAAAAAATTATTGGATACAATGATGGGCTGGTTTAATATAGACGAAGCAACACTTAAAGAAAAACAAATCATTAATTTACCAATTGATGAAGTATTATATTATGATTACTATGAATATGTAAAAAAACATCCAGTAAAAAAATGGAAAAGTAAAACAATGATCTTATGTGGCAGTTTAGATAATGTAATTGATTTAAATGATGTTAAAGCTTTTTGTCAGCAATTTCAAGGTGATTTACAAATAATGGAAAATGGGGAACATTATTTTCATAGTGAAAAACAATTAGCTTACTTAGAAAATTGGATCAAAGAAAAAATGGAGGGATAAGAGGATGAAAAAAATAGCTGTATTAACTTCTGGTGGTGATGCTCCGGGAATGAATGGGGCGATTAGAGCTATTGTTAGGGTTGGAATAAAACATGGTTTTGAAGTTTATGGTGTTTATGAAGGCTATCATGGCTTAGTCGAAGGTAAAATAAAAAAGTTAGGATACAGTGATGTATCGGAAATATTAGCCCGTGGGGGAACAATTTTAGAATCATCAAGATTACCGGAATTTGTAAATGATGAAATTCAAGCAAAAGCAATCAATAATTTAAGAGCTTTACAAATCGACAATTTAGTGGTTATTGGCGGTGATGGCAGTTATCGGGGAGCTTTAGCTTTATCTAAAAAAGGAATCAACTGTATCGCTATTCCGGGAACAATTGATAATGATATTAATGGAACTGATGAAACAATTGGTTTTCATACCGCTTTATGTAATATTATTGATGCGGTCAATAAATTAAGAGATACCTCAAGTTCTCATCATCGTTGTTTTGTTATTGAAGTCATGGGTAATAATGCTGATAGTTTAGCTTTATATTCAGCAATCGCCTGTGGTAGTGAATTAGTTGTGACTAATAAGACCGGTTATGATGAAGATCATATTATCAAAGAATTAATTAAAAATGAAACAATCTACAATAAACGTCATGCAATCGTCATCGCCAGTGAGAAAATTTTTGATGTTGAAAATTTAGCTAAACGAATTAGTAATGAAACTGGTTTTTCAGGCCGTTCGATTGTTTTAGGCCATATTCAGCGAGGTGGTTCACCAGTGCCTGAAGATCGCATCTTAGCTGCTAGAATGGCTAATAAAGCAATTGAATTAATTGAACAAGGCAAAAATGGCAAGTGTGTCTGTTTAGTTGATGGTAAAATTGTAGCTAAAAATATTGATGAAGCGTTAAATGAAGTAAATAAAAATAATCAAATGCTGTATCAGTTATTTGAAGACTTAGTATAATTGGAGGTTAAGATGAAAAAGATACTCTTTAGTGATATGGATGGAACAATCTTAGATTTTGATGGCTTGCTTAATGATCAAGATAAAGTAATGATCGATAAGTTAAGAGGGCAAGGTCATTTAGTTGCTTTTAATACCGGACGTAATTTAGAAGAGGCATTAAAGGCAGTTAAACGTTTAAAATTAAATTATGATTATCTAGTTTTAAATAACGGGGCTCAAATTATTGATCATTTAGGCAACGAATTATTTAAACAAGTAATCAGTAAAGAAACTGGAATTGATATTATTGACCATTGTTTAAAGTATTCAGATATGTGGATTTATTTTTATGATGGTAAACAAACTTTAGCTTATTATAACGGTGACACATATTGTTATGATCACCATGGTAATAAGACATTAAGTAATGATCATGACTTTGTTAAAGAGTATCCTCTAGTAAAAGAATTTGATATTATTGCTTTACATCAAGATAATCAAGAAATTAATGATTTATTAAAAATCCAGGCATATATAAAAGAAAAATATGATACGATTGCCCATGGCACTTTAAATACCTTCTATTTAGATATTACATCTGGTAATTGTACTAAAGGAACTGGTATTAAAACACTAGTAGAATTATTGAATGAAGAAGTAGCAACTTATGCTATTGGTGATTCTTTTAATGATTTAACAATGTTTGAAAGTGCTGATCATAGCTATACTTTTAATCATGTCGATAAACAAATTGCTAAAAATACCGATGGTCAGGTAGCTTATGTAGCTGATTTAATTGAAATGATGTTAGAATAGGGGGAGTTTAAATGAGCTGGCAAGAAAAATTACGACAAGTAGAACCGTATGTGGCTGGAGAACAGCCAAAGATCGTTAATATGATCAAATTAAATACGAATGAAAATCCGTATGGTCCTAGTGAAAAAGTAAAAGAAGTTTTAAAAGAAATAGATATTGATAAATTGCGTTTATATCCAAATAGTGATGCTGTAGAATTAAAACAAGCTTTAGCTAATTATTATCAATTAGATGAAGATCAAGTATTTTTAGGAAATGGTTCTGATGAAGTTTTAGCATTGACTTTTTTAACTTTCTTTAACGGAAAAGATCCAATTTTATTTCCCGATATTACTTATTCATTTTATCCGGTATATTGTAATTTATATCAAATGGATTATCAGTTAGTTAAACTAAATGATAACTTTGAGATTAATCTTCAAGATTTTATGCAGCCAAATAGCGGAATCATTTTTCCTAATCCTAATGCTCCAACTGGAGTGTTAGTAAGTGTTGATTTTATTGAAACTGTAGTTAAAAACAATCCAGATAGTATTGTGGTCGTAGACGAAGCTTACATTGATTTTGGCGGAACTAGCTGTGTACCACTGATCAATAAATATGATAATTTAGTAGTTATTCAAACATATTCTAAATCACGTTCGTTAGCGGGAATTAGACTAGGAATTGCTTTAGGAAGTAAAGAAGCAATTAGACATCTATATGATGTAAAAAACTCTTTTAATTCATATCCGGTTGACTATATCGCCCAGCAAGTTTGTTTAGCTAGTATTTTAGACGATCAGGATACTAAACAAAAATGCGCTAAAGTTATTAAAACTAGAGAACGAGTAAAACAAGAATTAAAACAGTTAGGTTTTGTGGTATTAGACAGTTATGCTAATTTTGTCTTTGTAAAACATCCTCAAGTTGCTGGTGAACAGCTGTTTTTAGCACTACGTCAATCTGGAATCATTGTTCGCCACTGGAATCAAGAAAGAATTGATCAGTTTTTACGAATCAGTATTGGTACCGATGAACAAATGGATCGTTTAATTACTTTTCTTAAAACATATTTAAATAACCAGATCTAAGATCTGGTTATAATTTTTTAAATTTTTGTTTACCACTACGAATAAAGACGAGATTATCATTACTAGATAAATCCTGATTATATGTATAATCATCAAAAGTAACTGTTTTAAGTTTATCTAAAGTAGTTATTTTATTTTTGATCATGATTTCCAGCATTTTACCTCGAGCTTGTTTGACATACATTGAATTACGAGTTAATTTACCAGCACGATCTTCGACAAAATCGATATTAATGATATGCTTATGATCAACCATCTTCATAAATTCTT
Organism: Thomasclavelia sp.; assembly: GCF_017889095.1. Lineage (GTDB taxonomy): Bacteria > Bacillota_I > Bacilli_A > Erysipelotrichales > Coprobacillaceae > Thomasclavelia. Next base: position 7,021 of record NZ_JAGHEW010000120.1, read on the forward strand.
TAGAAGCAAGTGAAATAATAAAATCTTCATCTTTAAAATAATCAGTTACTTCTTTTTTCCAGTATTGATATAGATCTAAATCTAATTTCATGGTCATATCTAATCGATAAGGAACGATACCGGTATTGTATTGCAAAATACCATAATAAGCTGATAAAATCGTTAAATACTGCTCTAGATATTTAAAATCACTATCATCATAATTATCTAATTTTAGTTGTTTTAATACGGTTCCTTGATAACAATATAAAGCCGGTGTTACAGCTTGATCTTGATTGTGATAATAGTCATAAACAGTTTGTGACATTTTAAAAGAAATCTTCATCAGATCATGAATTTCTTCAATACTAAATTGTTTTAGATATTGATGTAACTGCTCAGTTTTATCAGGAAAAAGCAATTTAGCTGGATTAATATTTAATTGTTTTCTTTTCATTACTTTAGCTGGAGCTATTATTATTTTCATTTATATCACCCAGATTATTATATCGTATTTTACAAAAATATGATATACTTGTCATGGTGATGAAAATGAATAATACAATTATAATTGATAAAATATTGATCCATATGTTAGATCTCGAACATAGTAAAGTAGTTTATTCCGATACTTTTATCAATCTAATCGAAGGAACAACTGAATATTACGATAAAAAAATTGAAAAATGTCTTGAAAATACGGGTATCAAAGAATTAGTCGTTGGCAGTCAGCATCATTTACTTCAGGCAGCTAGAAAGATGTTAGAAAGTGATGAAGATTTTAAAAGCGAATCAATTAAAATAACTCAGGATCTTTTTGCTCTTTGTACTAAGATTGAAGAGATGCCTAATGCTAATTTAATGTTTGTGGAATTAAAAATAGATGGTAAAAAATATATTTTGATCATTAAACTAAACTATAAAACAATGCCGATGAGTTTGATCGAAGAAGTTGATGGTAAACAAAGTATTCGCTTTATCAATCAGCAAATTTTGCCAAATAAAACAACGGCAGTTGAAGAAGCGATTATTATCAATATTGAAGACAGTATCCTTTCAATTATTGAAAAACGCTTTATGATTGATGGTAAACCAGGTTATTACTTAAATGAACAGTATATTAAAGGGGAACCTAAATTAACTGATAAACAAAAAATGAGTATCGTCAATAAAGTCGTAAAAAAAGTCGATAGTCAATATAATGTCGTTGAAGGTGATCCTTTACCATTGGTAAAAAAAGAATTAGTTGATTTAGTAATGGAACATCGTCCGGTAAAACCGTTAGAATTAGCTAAAAAGGTCATGGGTGATGATTATAATGCTAGTGAAGAAGTCGAAACGATCATGAAAGATATGGGAATTGATGAAGATGATGAAATTGTCAATGTTCCAATTTCATTAGATCGGATGTCACGCTGTAAATTAGTATTAGATGATGATCGTATCATTGAATTAAGTGTTGAGGATTATCTGGATAATATTGATATTGAAAAACAAATTGATGAAAATGGCAAGACTAAAATTATTTTAAAGAATATCCAGGATATTGTTGTTAAATAGTAAAAGGCTTAGGTAAAACTAAGCCTTTTAAAATGTAACATAACGATCAATATATAAATAATAAACTAAAGCTTCAATTTGTTTTTGTGGAAAAACGCGAGCTAAGATTTTCTTGTAATACTCTAATTGTTTTTGGTGTAATGAAATTAAAGCTTCTTCACTAGTATGTTTACTTAAATTATCAGTTTTATAATCAATAACAGTAATTTTATCATCGTTAATACAAACAACGTCAAAGATACCATGGATAATTTGATTATCTTCATACATTGAAAATTCTTTTTCCTGGTAAAGATATTTACTATTAGCCATTAATTTAAAGACATCGCTAGCGACAAATGTTTTTAAATGCTGATAGTAAGCCATAATAACTGACCACTCATTTTCATCAAATAAATTTGTTTTTTTGATGCGCTTTAATTCAGCGTCTAAATTCAAGTTAGGTACAATTTTTAAATGTTCTAAAAAACTATGAATGATCGTTCCACGATTGCTGGCTTCTATGGTGATACCATCACTTTCATAACTAAGTTCAGCAAAACTGCGATCACCATCAGCTATTTTTTTGGTTACGGCGATTGCTTTATCAATATCAGTTGGATAAGGATAAACAAAATCACTATAGTTATAATATGATCTTAAATCTAAGTTTGTTTCTAATGCTTTATTGATCATTATTTGCTGATCAATATCATCATGGCTAAATATTTTGATGGCAAATTTACTATGCTTAGTATTATCTTGAATTAAATTAGGACTATGATGGATCATGATCGTTTGAAAATTATGTTTAACTAAATCCTTTAATTCATCTTCTTGATTATTATCTAATAATTCACGATCAATTCCTTGTTTAATAATATCATCATGGCTCATTAAAGAAATCATCAACCAGTCAAGATAACTGTTTTGTTTTCTGGCGTTATGATACAAGATTACTTTATCTTTACATCGTGAATTAGAAATAAAATCCGTGCCATTATTAATTACATAATCTTGCCATTTAACAATATCATCACTATTTTTAAGCAATCCTGTTAAAATTAATTTTTGACTAGCTCTAGTTAAAGCGACATAGAAAATCCGCATTTCTTCATTAATCGCTTCACTGTTTTGACAAGTTGCAATTAGCTTACGATACTTATTTTCATATTCAATAACGATATTATGATACGGTTCTAGATCTTGTTTTAATCGCGGTTTAATCGCGATTCCTAATCGTTTATCACTGATGATCTGTTCTCTAGAATCCTGAAGATTAAATTTGTTTTGTAAATTGGAAACAAAAACGATTGGGAACTCTAAACCCTTAGATTTATGAATCGTCATAAAAGAAACTACATTATCATCGTTACTTGAAACCATTGCCGGTGAAACATTAATACCATGTTCTAACATCGTTGTAAACTTATTGGTAATTGTATTTAAGCTTTCATCATGCATTTCATCTAATTTTTCGATAAATAATTCAATGTTGGCAACTCTTTGATTACCATTGATCAAGGATGCTAAAAAAGCCAAATACTCATTATCAGTGATAAATTTCATGATGGTATCTTTAACACTATGATAAGTAAAATAATCACGTAGCTGATGATAATAATCAATAAATTTTTCTAATCGACGATACTGTTCATCTTTGGTTTCAATATAATTTAGAACATTATCATACATTGAAATCGAATCATCTTTTCTAATTGCAGCAATTAAATTTTCATCAAAATTACTATATAAATAATTACCGGTTAATAAACTGGTAAAAGCAATATCATCTAAATGATTATTAAAAGCTTTTAAAACATGAATGATATTAATAATTTCCGGTTCTTGTAAAAAACCTTGTGATAAAACTATGTGACTAGGAATCTGGTAACGATTAAAGATTTTTTTAAAGGCAATGAAACTGCGAGTACTGCGCATTAAAATTACGATATCACGATAATTAGCTAATCTAGTAGTTTTATCAAAGTTATCTAACTGCAATTTACCAACTAAATCCTGGATTTTACGAGCTACTATTTTGGCTTCTAATTCAGCATCGCTATTAGCGGCTTTGGTTTGATATGATAGTAAAACTTCAGTTGTAAAACGGGTTTCCTGGTCAAGCCGCGTAGAAGCTTTGTTTTCAACTAGCTCTTTTTCATCAAGCTCTTTAGCACCTTCTTTTCGTAAATAGTCATAATTTAATTTGGCGCTGTCATCAAGATAATAATCCAAACCGCCAATATCCTTGTCCATGATCTGATTAAAAATATAATTAACGCTATCTAAAACAATTTTATTAGAACGATAGTTGAATTTAAGATCAATTCGTTTAGTATCTGGTAAATGATTAAAAGTTAAATATTTTTGATTAAAGATTTCAGGATCAGCTTCACGGAAACGATAGATTGACTGTTTCATATCACCAACCATAAAACAGTTGATTGATGGTTTTTGAAAAGTAGCAATTTTTTGAATCAAAGTTTCTTGAATTTGATTAGTATCCTGATATTCATCGATCATGATTTCTTTTAACTGGAGATAAAGCAAACTGGCAATGCCATATTGCGGTTCTAACAGTTTTAAGGCATTAGCTTCAAGATCATTAAAATCTAATAAATTATAGTTATGTTTATAGCTTTGATAGGCAATTTTAAATTCTTTTAAATAAACAATCATTTTTTCTAATGGTTTTAAAGAAACCGCTAGAACCTGTTTAAATTCATCAATATCATCATAAACAAGATCATTAAATTTATCACGATAAAACTTGATAACATTATTTTTTAAGCGATTATATTCATCTTTATAAGGCATATTATCATCGTTAAATAAACCACGACTATCATAACTGCGATTTAGTTTAGCTTTGCTGGCAGTGATTATTTGATCAATATCATTAGAATCAATTGCTTTAATGACATTAAAATAATATTGTAAATGACAGTCATAAGGACTTGGTAAATTAGCTTTTTTAGGATTATCATCAAATGGGTTTTGATAATAGAAACTTAATTGATGACTGCTTGCATAATTGGCTAATTCATGGGCTTTGTTTAAGCCCATGATTGCCTGCTGTTTTAAAATTTTGATAATTTGTTTAGTAATGGGCCAGTTGTTTAAATTAGCATCAGGATCATCGATGATACTATTATAGATATCGTTTTTGATATCTATAATATATTGATCAAAATCATAGATCGTATTACTTAAATTTTCAAATTTAAATAGAGCATTTTTGAATTTATCAAAATAATGATCGGGGAAATAAGTATCTACAAAATCAATAAAGTCATCATTTTGACACCATGAAGCGATACAGTGATCAAGAATTTGATGTTTGATCAAAGTTGGATCACTAGAAATTTCAAAGTTACTATTTAAATCAATCAAATAACCATATTGTTTTAATAACGTACTACAAAAACCATGAAAATTAGTAATATAGGCTTTAGCCAGTAACTGCTGCTGTTTTAATAAGTGCTGTTTTAAACTTTCATCGATATCATCTTGCAGGCGAGCTTGCAAGGCACTTTGTAAACGCTGTTTCATTTCTAAAGCAGCAGCATTAGTAAAAGTCAATACTAACAGCTGATCAACATTATAGTTATCTTCTTCAATCAATGCCATGATACGATTGACTAAGATCTTGGTTTTTCCGGAACCGGCTGGAGCGGAAACTAAAATAGAACAGTTTCTCGTGATTACTGCTTCTTCCTGGCCTTCGTTTAAAGGATTAATTGCCATTTTCTTCTCCTTCCCTAATTAAATATTCTAGATTTTCATTATTAACTAATTGATATTCGTTATAGAAAACATCAAAATTACAAATTGAGCGATAATTACAGTAAGTACAAGGATTAACTTTAGTAAAAATAGCGGGATCATCGCTGCCTTTAGGGGCAATTTGGATATTTCCTTGACTTAATTGCTGGTACAAAGTTTCGATATGATTAGTAATATAATCGATCAAACGTTTTAAATTAAAAGTTGATAAAACATTGCCTTTGTAAGCATCATCTTTTTTAACGTAACTAACTTTAATAATTTTAGAGTTACGTTCCATATCATGATCAACTCGTTCAATTATTTTTTCATTGACATAACCATTCATCCGATATAATTTAAAGAAATTATCATTTTTTTCATCCTCGGTAATTTTTAAACTGCTGCTTAGAATTCTTTTTTTAGTATTGAAATATAAAATTCCCCCTAAATCTAAATTCTTTAAAGAAGTCAAAGTATCTAGATATAATAACATTTGGATATTAAAACCTTGAATCGCTAAAGAAATATCGAGATCTTTATTGCTTGATTTATAATCAATGATTTTTAGATAATTATCACATTGATCAACGCGATCAACAATTCCAGTAAAATTAAAATCAGGATATTTTCGTTTTATTTCTAGCTCGCTGGCAATTATATTAAAATCAGATGCTTGCAGTTGCTGATTTAAGACAATGATTGTATTTACTAGATCTTGTTTAATTGTTTTAAGAATATAAAAGTTATTATAGTAATTTAAGCGTTCATTTAAATTATTATTGGTTAGATATTCATCAAGCCACTGATCAATTAAGTTAATTAAATGATTGGAATCAATGCTTACCATTGAATATTGGTCTTTAGCTTTTTCTAAAACATAGTGAACGATTGAACCAATTTCATTAGCTTGAAAAGCCGGCTGTTTAAAAGGATAAATTTTTAAACCATATTGATTATAATATTTATAAGGGCAGCCATTATAAGTTTCTAGTTTACTAGCCGATAGATAATTAGAAAATAGCGGCTGATTTAATGTTGGTGGCTGATTATGTTTTTGCTTATAATAATCAATCATTTGATTAAGGTCACTTTGACGCATATCCTGGCTGCCTTTTAAATAAAGATTTTTCTTTAATGCCTGATGTAAATAATCAGCGTTGATATCAATATTAGTAATATCAAACATTTTAGCTAACTGAATATATAAACTTGATTGTAATAGCGGCTGACCATCAATAGTTGCATTACTAAATGAGATGATCGTATTATTGTTTTTGTTGTTTAATGCTTTTAAAATATTGTTTTGATTGCAAGCAATTTGATCATTTAAACCAGGTAATTGTAAATTTAAATAATCCTGGTCTAATAAAATTCCCGTATCTTTAAACTGATTAGGGACAACTGTTTCATTAACTCCGGTTAAATAAACTTTTTGACAATTCAACATACCGCTATAACATTGCTCATAACTTAATAAATAGACATGATCATTATTTGGTTTTTTAGTTGTTTTTAAAA
>NZ_JAGHEW010000121.1 GCF_017889095.1 Thomasclavelia sp.
TCTCCAATTGAAACCATTGTTAAAGGCATCATTATCACTTCCTCACTCTTTTCTGTTAGCCTCATCTAACTAAGAATATGTTATACCTATCTAACTTAAATGTCAATACTTCTAAAGCAAAAAGTTAAACAAAACTAACTACAAACAATAAAACTAATAAGTAAAGCCACTTAAAAAAGTATTTCTATACTAATATATTCATTTACAAATTAAACTATCCTACAATTCACCTATTAATAAATAACAAAATTCTAAATACCAACTCAACCCATTATCATTATCAATAAAAAAAGAGCCAGTTAAACTGACTCTATATCATTAATTAATCTAAATCTTCACCATTAGATTCAAAGGCTTTTTTAACCCATTGATATGATTTTTTAGGAATACGTTTTAAATCGCGAAGGTCTTTATTAGTTCTATTTACATAAACAAAACCATAACGTTTATCCATATTACACATACTTGCAAGAATATCAATTGGTCCCCAAGTAATGTATCCTAAACAATTAACTCCTTCTTCAAACATGGCATTTTTCATTTCTTTGATATGATCACGATGATATTCAATACGATAATCATCTTCAATTGTTTTACCAGCCGCTAACATTTCATCAATTTCTTCCTGGCTCATATCTTCACGCCAACCAATACCGTTTTCTAAGACGAAAACTGGTAAACCACTACGATTATATAGATCATTTAAAGTCCATCTAAATCCAATTGGATCAATTTCCCAGTTCCATTCATTTGCTTTACAATGAGGATTTTTAATTGTATGTTCACCAACAACTTCATGGTAAGGGCGAGTGTAATCAAATTCACCTTCAGTGATTGTATTTGAACGATAATAACTAAATGCAATATAATCAACAGTATATTTTAATAATTCTTCATCTTCAGCTTCAAATTTAGGCATCCATCCTCTATTTTCAAGATAAGCTACCATATAATCAGGATATTTTCCTTTCGCAAATACATCAACATGGAAACCATTCATATATTGATAAGCTTGCCATGCAAATAAATTATTTTTTGGTGTATTTGTATATGAATAAATATTAGTTACTGCACTCATTCCACAGAATTTAGCATCAGGTTGTAATTCTCTTAACGCTTTAACTGCTTTACAGTGAGCAATAAATACGTTGTGATTTACTTGATATAAATGTTTTGCAGGATCAACACCATCAGGGATTTCTTCAGCATTAGAAACACGAAGCATCATTCCATGTAAATTTTGTTCATTAAATGACATCCAGTGTTTTACTCGATCACCGAAACGTTCAATACAAACACGAGCATATCTTTCAAAACAGTCAACTACATAACGTGAAGCAAAACCGTTATATTCTTTTACTAAATGGTATGGCATATCAAAGTGAACTAATGTAATCATTGGCTCAATTCCGGCAGCCCATAATTTATCAATTAAATCACTATAGAATTTAACTCCTTCTTCATTTACTGGTTCATCTAATGTTCCATTAGGAATAATTCTTGACCAGCAAATTGAAAAACGATAGAAATTAAATCCCATATCTTTCATTAAAGCAATATCTTCATCATAACGATGATATTCATCAATTCCTACTGACCAGTCTGAAAAATCAGGATCAGTTGGTCTTACATCATAAATACAAACTCCTTTACCACCTTCGTTACGAGCACCTTCAGTTTGAAAACTAGAAACTGAACCTCCCCAATAAAAATTCTTTGGCAATTTTTTTTCCACAATTATTTCCTCCTTAGTTATCTACACTCATTTTATAGCAAATAAAAAAAGTGTAAATACTTATTCCCTACTTTATAATTAAGTTTCATAAATATACAAAATTTGCGTATTTGTATGAAACTTTTTTTCATTTTCAAAACAATTAACCCTAAATTCATGATATAATTAATTTGGTGATTAAAATGAGTATTATGACACAATTAGAATTTGAATTAGATTTTTCTAATTCCGAGAAAAATATTGCAAAGTATATTTTAGATAATGGTGATGGTATTTTAAATCTTTCCATCAAGGAATTAGCCAAAAGAACCTATACCTCACCTGCTACGATTGTTCGTTTATGCCGTAAACTGGGACTTGACGGCTACCAGGATTTTAAGATCAAATATTCAGCTGAATTACAATTTAATAATAAAAATCGGGTTGATGTAAATTATCCATTTAGTAACAGTGATTCAAATCAGCAGATCGCTAATCAAATTTCAAGATTACACCAGGAAGCTTTGCAAGATACATTAGCGCTAATTGATTATTCCATCTTAGATCAGGCAGTTTCTAAACTTGAACAGGCTAATCATATCTATTTATTTGGCCTTGGTAACTCTTTATTAGCGGGATTGGATTTCCAGCATAAAATGCTTAGGATCAACAAAATGGTCGAAATTCGCAACAATGCTGGTGAACAAGTATTTTTAGCTTATTCATGTAAACCTGGGGATGTCGCTATTATTATTTCCTATTCAGGAGAAAGTAATGAAATGATCGATATTGCCAAATCACTAAAACGCAGACATATTAGCGTCATAGTAATAACTTCAATCGGTGACAATCGAATCTCAAAATATAGTGATTATTTAATTAATACTGGATCTAGGGAAAAAATATTTTCGAAAATAGCTCCCTATGCTTCTAAAACATCAATATCCTATATATTAGATATAATTTTTTCATGTTTATTTAAATTACATTACGATCAATATATGGAAGAAAAACTAGGTAATGATAAAATGTTTGATCATCGTCATCCTTTTAAAAGTCCTATTAATGATTAAATATATTTTTCTAAAACAAAAGGAAATCGTTATGATTTCCTTTACTATTTATTTAATTAACGGCTTTTTTTGCCTGATACAACTATCTCATCGTCACCTAACTGATCTTTTAAATTGTCTTTCTTTGATTGTTTTTTAGATTTCATTTAAGTCACCTCGATAATAGTTTGGTACAAAAAATTAAAATCATACTATAAATTTTTTAAAAAATTAATTACTTCATCCAAAGAATCAAAAACCTTACATTGATCTAAATACTCTTTTTGTGGATATTTTAAATCAGGAATACAAATAACACTAATACCAGCTTTATTTGCAGCAGCTATTCCGGCTTCGCTATCTTCTAAAACTAGTGCTTCACTATTTTTAACTTGCAATTTTTGAGCCGCTTTAATAAAGATTTCAGGATCTGGTTTACTATGACTAATTTCATCACCACAAATCATATCATCAAAATATTTTAAAACATCATGATTACCTAATAACTGTTTTGCTCTTACTTTAGTACTTGAAGTAGCGATTATTGTTTTATATTGATGCTTTTTTAAATACTCTAATAATTCAATTAGCCCATTTTTTAAAGATACTCCATTTTGGTTTAAATATTTTTGTTCTAACTCAAAAAAATGTTTAACCATTACATCAAGATCAAAATCCAAATGATAATGATTTTTTATATAAGTAAGTGAAGCTAGTGCTGATCTGCCAGGAAAGCCTTGTAAATAATCTTCTTTAGTAAAAGGATATCCATAACTAGTGATAACATCCTGATAACATTGAAAAGATATTTCCTCACTATTGATCATCAAACCATCCATATCAAAAATAACTGCTTTAATCATTTTTTTATTTCTCCTTACAAGTCTATTTTACCACGATTATTGTATAAAATAATTTATGATCAAGCAGGAGATTTTAATTATTAGAAATTTTTTTCTCTTTTTCCTATCATTATTTCTTTTAATTTTGATAATTTCTTACCAGATCACATAAATTAGAGATTTAACCTTGACAAGTAAAAAAGTTATTTTTAAGATAAGGGTAAATAAAAGCGTTTACATAATAAGGAGTTGAAACGATGATGGATGAGTTTTTAAGTGAAACATACGTTGAAATCTTTAAAAGCTGGATTTTAGGACATAAAAAATTAAAAATGTCTATTTCTGATGATCGTAGCAGTATTACGATTAAAAATTATTATAGTGAAAGTCATGTTAATTTTTATCAAATGAATATTGTTGAATTTACGATCAAAAACATTGAAAAAGATGAAACTGTTTTCTATTTACATTTTCAAATCAAGAATTTAAAACAAGCTGTTGATCTTTTTAATGAGATGTTAGAAACGATCAACAATATTACCAATACCCCAGCTTTAAAAGTTTTATTTACTTGTACTAGCGGTTTAACAACTGGTTATTTTGCACAAAAAGTAAATGAAGTAGCCGATTTACTACACTTAGATATCCATGTTGATGCGGTTAGTTATAATAATTTATATAAAGCTGGTCATGACTATGATATTATCATGCTGGCTCCCCAAATTTCATATATGGATACTAAAGTACGGGCTATTTTAAAAGAGCAAGTTATTGTTAAGATCCCATCACCTATTTTTGCAAAATATGATATCAAAAAAATGTTAGCATTGATTGAACAAAACCGTAATAACAAAGCCGTTTTAGATGAACATCATGAACCGATCAAAGCAAAAAACCTACGACCTAGCAATGTTAAAACATTATGCATTGCCTTAATTCGTAATAGTCGCCGGGTCCATATTGCCTATCGGATCTATGACGAACAGAACCAGATTCTTGAAAATGATGAAATCATAAAACCCCGGCTAACAATTTTTGATTACTATCTGGTAATTGACAGTATGTTAGGACAATATCCTGATATTGGCATCATTGGTATAAGCACTCCTGGGATAATTAATAATGGTCATATTACCTCATTAAATTTATTTGGCATTGAAGAAGTATTTATTGAACGTGATTTTACTTCAAAATATTCACAAAAATTTGTTTTCTTAAATGATGTTAATGCCATTGCTTTAGGTTACTATGGCAGCCAGGATGAATACAATTCAATATCATTTATCTTTCAGCCCGTTGCTTCCAAAAGCGGTACCGGACATATTATTAATGATCGCTTGATTTTAGGAAATCATAATATTGCTGGTGAAGTTCAATATTTACCAGCTAATTATTCAAAAGATGTTTTAGAATTGCATCAAACTCCTGAAGGAGCAATTGAGGCCATGGCCAAAACAATTATTTCAATCGTTAGTATCATTGATCCTCAGTTAGTGGTATTTTGCTGTACTTTGATTACTGATCTAGATGAATTAAATAAAGAAATCGAAAAAGATTTACCTACCCAGTATATTCCTAAAATAATCAAGATTGAATATCTTCAAGAATATATGCTGTTAGGAACTTTATTAGATTGTCAACAAAACTAATGCTAGCTCTTGCTAGCATTTTTAATTAAACAAAAAAAGCAATGTTGCCATTGCTTTTATTCATCACCAAAACAAATTCCAACTGCTTTAGCTGCTTTAACTAATTCACCGTTAGGATCAACGTGTTTTTGTTTACCAAATTTAGCATCACCAATTACTTCTTCTAATGAAGTATAAGTCATTTCTTCACCTTTTAAAGTAACGACATTACCAAATTTACCTTCTTTAATTAATTCAAGCGCTTTAACTCCAAAACGGATTGATAAAATACGATCGTATGCCTGGATATCACCACCACGAATAATATGTCCTGGATTTACAGAACGTACTTCGTGATTTTTGATAGCTTTTTCTAAGTCATCAGCAACTTTAGCTGCTAATCCTGAATAACGAACTGGATCAGGACTATCTTCAACAATCTTACCGATTACTTTAGTACCATCAGCATATTTTGCTCCTTCAGCTACCGCAATAACTGTATATGGATATCCAGCCTGATCACGTTTTTCAACATGTTTTACGATATTTTCAATTGAAAATGGAATTTCTGGAATTAAAATACATGAAGCATTTCCTGCCATACCAGCATATAATGCGATCCATCCCGCATCACGACCCATTAATTCACAACAAATTACTCGATGATGTGATTTAGCTGTTGTATTTAAACGATCGATAAATTCAGTTCCTACTGATAAAGCACTGATAAATCCATAAGTTAAATCAGTTGCTGGTAAATCATTATCCATTGTCTTAGGAATACCAATTACGTTAACACCTTTTCTTGAAAAATCACGAGCACTTGTTAAAGTACCGTCACCACCTAAAACAACTAATACATCAACTCCAGCTTTCTTTAAGTTTTCTACACCAACATCAGAAACGTCTTTTTTAACTTTTCCACCATGACCATCATCAACTAAATAATCAAATAAGTTATCTTTGTTTGAACTATATAAAATAGTTCCTCCTTCTTTATAAATATTTTCTACCTTATCAACTGTTAATTCTATGTAATCATTGTTATAAAGACCACGATAACCATAAACATATCCAATAACTTCATAACCATATTCATTTATTGCCGCTTTAGTTACCGCTCTAATAACAGCATTCAAACCTGGACAGTCACCGCCTCCAGATAATAATGCAATTCTTTTTACATCTGCCATATACATCCCTCCATAAGTAATATTATATGATTTTTAAGCATAAAACTCAACAAAAATGTTAACGTTTACAAAATTTCGTTAGTTTTAAAATATTCAATTAGTTTTTTAACCGGCAAACCAATTACTGTCTCAATGTCACCATCGATCTTGGCAACTAACCGGGAACCTTCTCCTTGAATAGCATATCCGCCAGCTTTACCTTGCCATTCATTTAAATCAAGATAATCATTTATTTCTTGATCGCTTAACGCTTTAAATCTAACTTTAGTCAAATCATGAAATGTTGTTACTTGATGATCATCAATGATCGCTACTGCCGAGTAAACAATTTGCGTCCTATCTGCCAAATATTTAAGCATCCTAAATGCATCCTGACGATCTCTAGGTTTTCCTAGCATTTTATCTTCTAAACAAACCATCGTATCACTGCCAATAACTACATCTTTAGGATATTTTAAGGCAATTGGATAAGCTTTTTGATAAGCTAGTTTTTCTAAGCGCAAAGGAAGTGCTAGAGTCATATCTAGCACTTCATCAATTTCTTGATAATCAACGATAAAATTGATTCGATGCTGTCTTAATAATTCTTTCCTTCTTGGTGAACTACTAGCTAAAATTATTTGTTTCATTACTCAGATTTAGCAGGTTCACTTTTTTCTTTTTTCAATGGTTTTGGCAATAACGCTTTACGAGATACATTCACTTTACCTTTATCATCTACTTTAGTAACTTTTACCTTAACAATATCCCCAACTTTTAAAACATCACTCATTTTCTTAGTTCTTTCATAAGCATAATCAGAGATATGTAAGAAACCGTCAGTACCTTCAAATAAATTGATAAATGCATAATTATCTTCTACGCGAACAGCTTTACCATCATACACTTCACCAACATTAGCTTTTTTAACAATTTTTTCAATTAAAGCTACTGCCGTGTCAATTGCACTTTGATCATGATGGTAAATGACAACTGTACCATCTTGTTCAATATCGATCTTAACGCCATCAGACTGATCAATGATTTCATTAATTGTTTTACCACCTTGACCAATAACTGATTTGATTTCATCTGGATCAATTTTGATCATTTTAACTTTTGGTGCATAAGGTGATAATTCTTCGCGTGGCTCACTGATTGCTGCCATCATATTAGCCATGATTTCTTTACGAGCTTGTTTAGCTTGAGCTAATGCTTCCTGGAGAATTTCTTTAGTGATACCATCAATTTTTATATCCATTTGTAACGCACAAATACCTTTATCAGTTCCAGCAACTTTAAAGTCCATATCACCTAAATGATCTTCCATACCTTGAATATCCGTTAAAATAGTATAGTCATCACCTTTTTTTACCAATCCCATCGCAACCCCGGCTACTGGTGCTTTAATAGGTACCCCAGCTGCCATCAATGACATTGATGAAGCACAAATTGATGCTTGTGATGATGATCCATTTGATTCTAAGACTTCAGAAACGACCCGAATTGTATATGGGAATTCATCTTCACCGGGAATTACTTGTGCTAAAGCTCTTTCACCTAAAGCCCCATGACCGATTTCACGACGACCTGGTGCACCCATTCTTCCCGTTTCCCCTACTGAATATGGTGGGAAATTATAGTGATGCATAAATCGTTTTTGATCTTCTAAACCTAAACCATCGATTTTTTGATGCTCTCCCATCGCCCCTAAAGTAGTTACTGATAAAACCTGAGTTTCTCCACGAGTAAATAAAGCGGAACCATGAACTCTTGGCAATAAATCAATTTGCGAATCTAATGGTCTAATTTCATCTAATTTACGGCCATCAGGTCTAACTTTATCTTCAGTAATTAAACGACGAACTTCATCTTTTTCCAAGTCATGTAAAATAATACCTACTTGTTTCATAACATTAGCTTTAGTTTCTTCATCGCTATATTCTTTACTGTCATATTCTAAAGTAACTTGTTCAATTAATTTATCGATAGCATCGTAACGTTCTAATTTACCAGGAATAGAAACAGCAGCAACCATTTCTTCTTTTGCCCGGTTACTAACTTCATTAACTAAATCTTGATCTAATTCAAATAACGGTACATCAATTTTTTCTTTCCCGCAAGCTTCGATAACTTTTTCTTGGAAAGCGATTAATTCTTTAATTTTTTCATGACCGAACAATAATGCTTCTAACATTACTTCTTCGCTAACTTCTTTAGCATCAGCTTCAACCATATTAATAGCATCTTTAGTTCCCGCTACTTCAAGGTTGATTTGTGATCTTTCTAATTGCTCAGGTGTCCCATTGACAATAAACTCGCCATCTACTAAACCAACATTAACCCCAGCAATTGGACCATTGAAAGGAATATCAGAAATACATAACGCTAATGATGCTCCTAACATTGCTGTCATTTCTGGAGTAGCATCCTGGTCAACTGATAAGACCGTATTGATACTTTGAACTTCATTTCTAAATCCATCAGCAAATAATGGTCTAATTGGACGGTCGATCATTCTGGCTGTCAATGTTCCATGTTCACTTGGACGTCCTTCACGCTTTAAAAAACCGCCAGGAATTTTTCCTACGGAATATAATTTTTCTTCATAAGTAACTGTTAAAGGAAAGAAATCCACATCTTTAGGTTCTTTTCCAGCGACAACAGTTGATAAAATAACTGTATCATTATATCTAACTAATACAGCTCCATTAGCCTGTTTAGCTAACTCTCCCACTTCAACACTCAGATTTCTACCATAGAAATCCATACTAAACACTTGTTTATTCATTCTTTCACCTCATCTATTATCTTAGCCATTATAACATAAAAAATTTCTTTTAAAAACAATTTCTTACCTTAACTACTGCAAAAGCAAGCAAAAAGATGTTATAATAGTAAACAGAGGTGAGTTTATGAATGAAAATGAATTAAAAAGTTTAGAAGTATACAATGAAAAGTTTAAGGAGGACCCAACTTCTTTCAATGATTTCCAAGCTAATGACTACATTAAGCTGCTTAAAAAAAGTAATAATAATGAAGAAGCCATTGAAGTTGGTAAAACTTTCATGTCCCAATGTCCTAATCTAAAAGGATATATCAATCAATACGGTTATGCACTTTATAATAAGTACATTAACATTGATGATGAAAAAATCAAAGAAAATGAAACATTATTCTTTGCTATCCTTGATGACATTCTTGCTATTTGTAAGCAAGAACGCTATTCGCCAATGGAACCTGCTGTTAATCGGGCCATCAAATATTTACAGCGTACTAAACCTAATGACCCAAATAAGTTAGTTGAAGTTTTAGATTTACTTGACCCTAATTTATTAGATGACAAACCATTTACTAACGATGAAGGAAAAGAATTTGAATCTAAAAAAGAACGTTACTATCGTTTAAAAGTGAAAGCTTTATATGAAGCTAAAAGAGCTAAAGAGTGTGTAGAAACTGCCAACATCGCTTTAACGCTTCCATTAAAATGGCATTTTAACACATTGCAATGGATCAATTACCAAAGAGCTTGTTCTTTAGTTGAACTAGAACAATATGATGAAGCTAAAAAAACTTTCTTAGCTTTACATAACCATATTCGTAGTGTCAACTTATATGAAGTTTTATATAAGACTTTCTCAAAAACTGGTAATGTTAAAGAAGCTAATGCTTATATGCTTTATGAATTCTTTGAAAACGGATATTCTATCAATCATTTAGGTATTTATTTACGTTTATTAGATGCAACTAAACGAACTAATGATCCAATGTTGATTGAAATCGTTGACGTTTTCTTAACTAAATTATGTAACGAAAATAATCGTGACTACAGCCCACTTGGCGATTATGGTGATAAGTACAATGACCAGAACTCTGAATATTTATATGATGAATTATATGAAAAAGTAATGAATAATCTTGATAAATATGTTGAACGAGTTGAAGGTACAGTAGTTCATTATAATAAGGATAGAGGTATTGGAACAATTTCTCGTCATGATCAGGACGGTATTTTCTTTAGACAAGCTGATTATGTTTATGATGAAGATGTTCAAAGACGTGATAA
>NZ_JAGHEW010000122.1 GCF_017889095.1 Thomasclavelia sp.
CACAGTAGCTAGTCAAGAATGGCTAGATAATTATATGAAAACAAGAATGGCGCCATTAGAAGAAAAATAAAATGGAAACAGAAATTTTAAATAAGATTGATGAAATATCAAAACAAATGATCGATAGTATTATCGATATTGTAAAAATCGATAGTGTTGAAAGTGAAGCTAAAGAAAATGCGCCTTTTGGTAAAGGGGTTAAACAAGCTTTAGATGCTACTTTAGATTTAGCTGATTCACTTGGTTTTAACACTGTCAATCTTGATAATTATATTGGCTATGCCAGTTATGGAAGTAGCGAAGACTATATTTGTGCAATCGGGCATTTAGATGTCGTACCAGTACAAACAGGCTGGAAACAACCGCCATTTAGCGGGTATCAAGAAGATGGGGTTATTTATAGCCGCGGTATTCTTGATAATAAAGGGCCAATTCTATCATGTTTATTTGCTTTGTATGCTTTAAAAGAATTAAATATTGAATTATCTAAAGAAGTAAGAATTATTTTTGGCTGCGATGAAGAAACGGGTTTTGAAGATCTAAAATATTATTTAAGTAAAGAAAAACCACCAGTAATGGGATTTACTCCTGATTGTAAATATCCAGTTGTCTATGGTGAACGGGGCAGAGCAGTTATTAAAATAACGGGAAATAAAGATGAATTAGATAAATTCTTTACTTTAATGAATGAGTTTATTTTAAATGCGAAAAGTAATGGTGAACGTTTTAATATTGATTTTAAAGATGATGAATTTGGTTTATTAGAAGTTAGAAATTATCAGTTATTATTACAAGAAGATCCAGCTATTCAGTTTAGTGTTAGCTATCCCGCTAATGTTGAAGTAACAACGATTGTTGATAATATCAAAAAAGCCATCGGTGATTTTGAAGTAACGTTAGAAAATAATTATAATCCCGTTAAATTTGAAAAAGACTGTAAATTAGTTAAAACACTTGTTTATACGTATGAAAAAGTTACTGGAAATGATGGTACACCAGTAACAACCACCGGCGGAACTTACGCTAAATTAATGCCTAATATTGTACCATTTGGACCATCTTTTCCGGGACAGAAAGGAATTGGTCACCAGCCTAATGAATGGATGAAAATAGACGATATTATTACTAATGCTAAAATTTATGCATTAAGTCTGTATCTTCTAGCAAAGTAGAAAGTAGGGAAAACGAATGATTGAAATATGTTGTGGCAGCTATGAAGATGCATTAAGTGCATTTAATGGCGGTGCTAAAAGAATTGAATTAAATAGTGCTTTACACTTAGGTGGTTTAACACCTAGTATAGCTTCATTAAAATTAACAAAAGAAAATACTGATTTAACTGTTATTTGTATGGTTAGACCACGTGGCGGAGGATTTTGTTATAGTGAAATAGAGTATCAGCAAATGTTATTAGAAGCTAAAGATTTATTGGAAGCTAATTGTGATGGGTTAGCTTTTGGGTTTCTTCATGAAAATCATGAAATTGATATTGAAAGAACTAAAGAAATGGTAGCTTTATGTAAGAAATATCATAAAACAGCTGTTTTTCATCGCGCTTTTGATTGTGTAAACGATCCTTATCAGGCAATTGAAACATTGATTGATTTAAAAGTAGACCGCTTGCTTACAAGTGGACTACAAGCTAAAGCAATTGATGGTGCTGATTTGATCAAGGAATTACAAGCTAAATATGGCGATAAAATTGAAATCTTAGCTGGTAGTGGAATCAACAGTGAAAACGCTAAAGAAATCATGGAAATGACAAAAATTAATCAAATTCATTCCTCTTGTAAAGATTGGCGACAAGATATAACTACAAGTGGAAAAAATGTAAATTATTGTTTTGCAGCCAAACCACACGCTAATGATTATGATGTGGTAAGTGAAGAATTAGTGAAAAAATTAGTTGCTTTAGGATTATGAAAAATAAAACTTGGGTTCGTTATTTAATTACAATAGTTGCTGTAATTGCTTCATCTTTTTTACAAACTTATGCAATTAAGGTATTTGTAAATCAGGCAAATTTATTATCAAGCGGTTTTACTGGAGTAGCGATATTGGTTGAAAGAATTACATCTTTATATGGTTTTAGTTTTTCAACATCGTTAGGAATGATTGTATTAAATGTTCCGGTTGCCATTTTATGTTATAAATCAATTGGAAAAAAATTTGTAATTTCATCATTGTGTCAGGTATTTTTAACTAGTTTTCTATTAAAAGTTTGCACTTTTCCAGCGTTATTTGATGATGTATTTTTAAATGTCTGCTTTGGTGGTTTTATTTATGGAATTGCAACGGTAATTGCCTTAAAGGGTAATGCTTCAACAGCGGGAACAGATTTTATTGCTTTATACGTTTCTAATAAAAGTGGTAAATCAATTTGGGAATATGTATTTGTTTTTAATGCTTGTATCTTGTGTATTTTTGGTTATCTGTTTGGCTGGATTTATGCTGGCTATTCAATTGTTTTCCAATTTATTTCCACTAAAACAATCTCATCGTTTTATCAACGATACAAACGAGTTACTTTACAAATTACCACTAAAAATCCTGAACTATTAGTCGATACTTATATTAAACATTATCGCCATGGTATTTCGGTTTTAAATGGTTATGGTGGTTATAGTAAAGAAGCAATGAGTTTACTACATACAGTTGTATCAGCTTATGAGGTTCAAGATATTGTCTTATTACTGCATGAATATGATCAAAAAGCAATAATTAATGTTATTCCAACGGAAAATTTCTTTGGTGGTTTCTATCAGGCACCACTTGATTAGGACTGTATATGCAGTCCTTTTTAATATGAGTAAATTTAGTTAAGTTTAAAAAGTATAATAGACTTAAAAAAGTGATAAAAATATAAATCAAAAAGCTATGGAAAAGTTCCCCGTGAAATATAATCATGGGGAAGAAATTTATTTTGATAAAACAAAAATGTATTCATGGGCTAAAAGATAAAAATTAAGTTTTTGAATTTTCTCTTTCCAATATTTTGTTGAATTACAATTATGTTGTTCCTTAATTATAATTTCTTTTAAAGTAAAACCAGTATTTAAGAAAACTTGCATCGTGTTAAAACCTAAAGGTATAACATTTCCCTTTTTTCTAATATCGCCAATCATAAATGCACAATAATGTCCTTGTTTTAAAACACGGTATAATTCTCTACTCACTTTATCTATATGTAATAAAAAATCTTCATATTCTAATAATGATAAATCGTTAGTAAGATTTTTACTATATTTGATTATATTAGCATAAGGTGGGTGAGTACAGATGAAGTCTATTGAATTATCTTTGATTATAGTCATTTTTTGAGCATCACATTGATATAACCAAATTTTTGCAAGATTGTGACAATCAAAGTTTAATCTTTCTTTCGAAATACTAAGTGCATAATTGTTAATATCTAATCCTATAGCATTTCTATTTAATAATTTTGCCTCAATGAGTGTTGTTCCTGAACCAGCGAAACAATCAAGGATGAGATCACCTGGTTTAGTATATTTGAGAATTAAATTTCTAGGAATATGAGGTGACCAATTTCCTCTATAATCACCTTTATGTGTAGCCCAATTTCCTCGGCTAGGAAAACTCCATACAGTAGTATTTTGCAATTCATACGTTTTCAACTAAAACACCTCCTATTATATATATACGTAGAAAAATACAAATTTTCTTTTAAAAAATATAAAAAAGTTAAAATTTTTCGCTCTTTTTAAGAAAAATGTTGTTTTTTAAATGAACACCAATATATAGGAGTTTATCCAAGTCAATCTACAACACCAATTTTTGTATTTGATTTATAATTAATCGTGAAAGTTGGTGCTGTTTATGATTACTGAAAAACAAGTTGTTGATTTCTTAAAAAACAAGGATATTTCTTATATTGAAAATCTCATGAGTTTGTTGACTCGTCAGGATTTTGATGTTTTTCATGATACAGTTGGAGTATGCCCTGTTTGTGGATCTTCTTCTGTCATAAAACATGGAAAAGATAAACATAATCATCAAAGGTATTTTTGCAGGGACTGTCATAAAACTTTTACTTCTAAAACCGGAACTCTCTTATACTGGACTCATCTTACTGTTGAACAGTGGAAGAAATTCATTGATTATGAATTATCAAAGTTGACATTGGAAGATGAAGCTCATTTTGTTGGTGTAAGTATAACAACCTGCTTTTATATGTGTCATAAATTATACAGTGCAGCTACTGAAATCATCAGAAATCAAATATTATCTGAAGAAGTACAGGTTGATACACAGTATCTTAAAATTAATCTTAAAGGGACAAAACCCCAAAATATGCCCAGATATTCAAAGAAAAGAGGCAACAGCTCTGCATACTGGGGGATATCACATCACAAGGTCAGTGTCATATGTGCTGTAGACAGCCAGGATCACATGATCATGAATATCACAGGACTTGGAAGTGAATCATTTGAAAAATATAAAGCAAATGACAAATATTTTCAGGATATAAGCGAGGTCATATCAGATTCAAAAACAAGTATTCAACAGTTCGCAAATCATTTAAAAGCAGCAAATAATAAGATACCAACATCACCGCTAGGGAAAAGATATTTAACAGAGGACGGGGAATCACTAGGTGCAATCAATGAAATGATGAGTGAAATTAATGGAATCATAACAAAAACAAAAGGAATTTCAACGAGATATGCACAGGGATATATAGATTTCAATATATTAAGGAAACAGATGAAGTATCAGTACAAGAGAA
>NZ_JAGHEW010000123.1 GCF_017889095.1 Thomasclavelia sp.
ATTATGTCGAAAAGTTTGCAAAAAAGAATCAGTTAAGTTCAATAACTTTAGGTTCTCAGTTTAAACGAAAAACAGCTCATCAATTTTATCTTAATCATGGTTTTAAAATCATCAAAGATCATAAGATCTTTGAAAAAAGGTTATAATAACAATTTTAAAACTTCATAAAAAATAGATAACCCCAGGCACGTAGGAATGCTCAACAAAATTTGTCTACCCCATTTTGGGAGCTAGCATTTTCCCTTTACAAGTTATCTACATATAGTAGATCCAAAATCACAAATAATTCAAGTCAATTTATAAATTTAATAATTCGGAAAATCAAAGATAAGTTGAATATATACTATATTTTATCAAGTAAATAAGTGGAAATATTAATAATAGACTTGCATTTTTCATAAAATTGATTTAAACAAAAATAGCTAAGCAAACCTTAGCTATTTTTCATTATTTATCTACGCCTTCTTTTTGTGCTAATGATTTTTCATAAACCTTAAAGAATGGATAATATACAACAATACTGATTGCAATTAATACTAACATGAAAATCACATTTCTAAAATCAAGCGCTGATAAAAATCCTTGAGCAAAGAATGGTGTAAACGATGGATCAACAATATATCCCATACTTACTAAGCCAATTGATTGTACTAAATATCCTAAATAAATTGAAATACAAGGCATTAATACAAACGGAATCGCTAAAATTGGATTTAAGACAATTGGTCCACCAAAAATAACTGGCTCGTTGATTCCACAAATTCCCGGAACAATACTTAATTTACCGATTGTTCTTAAATGTTTAACTTGTGAAAAACACATTAATAAAACTAATCCTAAAGTATTTCCCCCACCACCAAGGATCGCATAACGATACATTTGTAAGTTCATTACATGTTCAGCTGCATTTCCAGCGTTAACTAATTCTGCATTTAAGCCAGTATTAGTAATTCCTAAGGTAAAGACAAGTGGGAAAATGATTGAAGAACCATTAATACCAAACAACCATAAAACATTAGAAAATGCAAAGATAGCCATATAAGCCCAAACGTTGTCAATTCCCGAAATAGCTGGTGTTAAAAAGCTCATGATAAAATCTGGTAAAGATTTTCCAGTTGCTGCAATTAAAACAAGATTTAATCCATAAATAATAATGATATTAAAAGCTAATGGCAACAATGAATTAACAAAATTGGTTACAGCTGATGGTACAGTAGATGGGAAGGTGAAAACCACTTTCTTTCCTACTACCCGACAAATTTCAACTGATAATAAACCAACAATCAAAGCTACAAATAAACCGTCAGCTCCTAAATAAGTCATTGATAATTGACCGTCACTAACAGGTGCTACAATCATCAAGAAAACACACATTGAAATAATTCCCGTGATTGCAGCTTTCATTTTATAGCTTTCAGCTAAACAATAACTAACTCCAAATGAAGTAACTAAACCAATTAATCCCATTGTCATTGTATATGGAATGGTAATTGCATCATAGTTAGCTACAGCCCATTGTTTCCAGGCAATTAAAGCTTTTAAAAAGACATTACTAGTGTTTAAATCAACTAAATCTAAATTGATTGGTGGATTGGCGATAATTAAGAAAATTGACCCAACCACGATTAATGCAAGTGACATCATCATCCCATTAGAGATTGCTTGTAGATGTCGTTGATTCCCTAACTTATCTGATAATGGTGCTAACCATTTTTCTAATTTATTGATCATTATTTTCTCCCCTATTAAAATTGCCATCCATTGAATTTAAATGCTGTATCACAAACATTTTCTGGATCATATTCTTCTAAAATTTTAGCATATCTTTCTTTATAATCATTATCCACTTCTTTTTGTGGATAAACTTTACTCGCTTCATTTAAGAAATGGAAAGAATCACGTCCCATTGCTTGTCCCCTTTGAGTATGTTTATCTAATGCATAATCAGGTATTTCTGGGAATTTACCCATTGCAAATGATTTAATACAAATATTTTTTAATAAATCACTTGAACGATCTTTTTCACTTTGACATAAATATCTGATTGCATGAATGAAATACATTGGACGATCACCATCGGCATATTCAAACTGACGGCTCATTTGGAATAAATTGTTAACCATAATTGCTGCCATTGGATTTCCCATACCAATATCTTCAACTGAAATCGTAAGTAAGCGTCGCCATAATTTTTCTTCTAACTGTGGTGAAGAAATATAAAGTTCATACGCAAACATACATGCTTGTTCTTCTAACCCTCTTCTAATTGATTTTTGTAATGCGGAAATAACTTCATCTCCGGCATAACCATTTCTAGTAATAATTTTTGACCATGGATCATACATTTGTTTTGCCATTTTCTTGCCCCTTTCTTGTTTCTGTGACATAATTAAACAAGAGGTGTTATTATGGAAATTGAACATTTAATAGAAAAATATGAACTAAACGATTTAGAAAAACAAATTGTTTCTTATATGCAAGAACATCTTGATACATTAAAATCAATCGGTATTCGTCAAATGGCTAAAGATAATTACACTAGTACCTCTACTATTTATAAACTATGTAATAAATTTGGTTTTAATGGTTATAGCGATATGATCTATCATCTAACTACCAATAAAGATACACCCCATGATTTTAAAGATAAGTATCTTGATTATAAGAAAGAATTTTCTGCCTTATTAAGCGATAAAAATAAACGAATCATTGTTTTTGGTCTTGGTTTTTCTGCCCCAATCGCCCAGTATTTACAACAACGTTTAATTTTAGCTGGCTATCAAGCTTTATGTGTAGTTCACATGGAAATGTTTGCGCCAATTTATAACCAGAATACAATCTTTATCGTTATTTCTTATTCTGGCCAAACTCCACGATTAAATGAAATTGTTGCTACTGCTTGTAAAAACAATATTCCTATAATTAGTTTTATCGCCAATAAAGAATCTCCAATTTATCAAAGTTCATCATTACCAATTTTAATCGGTGATTATGATTCATTTTTCCATAACAGCAACCGTTCTAACTTCTTTTTTGGTGAAACGATCATTGCTTTTGAAACTCTCTTATTTTAATTATTCGACAATATTATACAAATTAACTAAAACTATTAGTTGATTTAGACAGTAAAAAAAACATGTTATCAATTTTATAACATGTTTTTTTATAATTACATACTTTCTTTTAAAATTGCGACGATTTCTTCATGAGTTAAAACTTTATAACCACCTTGATTAATAAAAGTACCATCAGCAATACCTTCAAGCATATCTTCTTTAACTCCTAAATCAGTAAGATTCATGACTAGACCAATTTCATTCATCCAAGCTTCCATCGCTTTTAATCCTTCATTAGCAATTTCTAGATCACTTTTACCTTGAGGATCAACATTCCATACATTAAGAGCATAACGCTTAAACTTTGGCAATCCTGCTTCCATGATATGATGGTAATATGCCATTGATACTGCTGCTAAAGTCATTCCATGAGTAGCATCACTATAAGCCCCTACTGACTGACCAATCATATGAACCATCCAATCAGTACTTTTTCCTTTAGCAATCAAAGTATTTAAAGCCCAGGTAGCAATCCACATGATATTACTGCGAGCTTCATAGTTTTCAGGGTCTTTGATAGCAATTTTAGAACTATGAATCAATGATTTCAATAAACCTTCCGCCAAATAATCAGAAGTATTATAATCATCACCAGAGAAATATTGTTCCAAGATATGTGACATAATATCATAGAATCCAGCTACCATCTGATATTTAGGTAAAGTATAAGTAAATACTGGATTTAAGATTGAAAACTTAGGATAGACGTTATCACCAAAAACATGACCAATTTTTAATTTAGTTTCATGATTAGTAATTACCGCTCCACCATTCATTTCCGAACCAGTTCCTACCATCGTTAAGATACATCCAACCGGAATAATTTGATTATCAACATCTTCCATTCTTAAATAATATTTATCCCATGGATCTTCATTACAATAAGCTGAAACTGATACAGCTTTAGCATAATCACAAACTGAACCACCACCAACAGCTAGAATTAAATCAACTTGATTATCTTTAGCAATCTTACAGCCTTGATAAAGCTTTTCAACTGTTGGATTTGGCATAACTCCAGGATCTTCAAAGATTTCTTTATCGTTATCTGTCAAGATTTTAACTACTTGATCATAAATACCATTTTTCTTAATTGAACCGCCACCATAAACAAGCATTACATTTTTGCCATATTTAGCTAATTCTTCACTTAAATAATTTAATGAATCTTTTCCAAAATATAACTTAGTTGGATTAGAATATTCAAAATTTCCTAACATTTCTATCACTCCTTCGCTATTATTCTAACCCTCACCAATCAAAACAACAAATACTTATATCTTATTATAATCTATGCTTAAAAAGCATATAAACACTATTCACTATAAGCTTTATCTAAAGCCTGTAAAAAATCATCAATCAATAATTGACTATCTTCTAAACCTAAATAAACCCGTAAATGCCCTATATTTAGTCCTCTTTGTTTCAATTCATCTAAATTATTTCCTTTATAAACCGCCATAATCAAACTTTCAAAACCACCCCAGCTATAAGCAATCGTAAAATGATTTAGGGAATCAATAAATCTTTCAATTATTTTTGGTGTTGCTTCTTTTAAAACAACCGAAAGCAAACTGCCATAACCATTTAAATACTCATCAGCTAATGCTTTTTGTTTATTTTCAAAAGCATAAGGATGATAGATTGTTTCAATTCGCGGATCTTTTTTTAAAACATCGATCATCTTAATAACGGTTTCATTTTGGGCTTTTATTCTTACCGGTAAAGTTCGAAGACCACGTATTGCTAGCCAGGCATTCATCGGTGCCATCGTTCCACCTAATAAAATAGAAGCAAATTCATCAATTTTTTTAATTAACTTTTCATTGCTTATTACTACCCCACCAACAATATCGCTATGACCACCAATATATTTAGAACAAGAGTGGATCACGACATCAATACCATGAAGCAATGGATTTTGCAGTAATGGTGTTGCCCAAGTATTATCAATTACTGTATAAATATTTTTTTCTTTAGCTTTGTTTGCAATTAATTTTAGATCCAGCATGGCAAACTTTTGCGATGAAGGACTTTCAAAATAAATCATTTTAGTATTATCATTAATATATTTAAAAATATCTTTAGTATCTTCTACGTCGATTCTAATAGAACTAATCCCAAACTTTTCTAACTGTTTGATTAATTTAACGCTTGAACCATACACCGTATTAACAATAATAATATGATCATTTTGGCTAAGTAAACTTAAAATAGTCCCTGAAATTGCTGCCATTCCTGAAGCAAACGCTCTTGCTGCTTCACCATTTTCTAATTTAGCTATTTTATTTTCTAAAAGTTTGATCGTAGGATTACCATCACGGCTATAAGTAAACGCAAATTGATCATTATTAACAGCTAAATAATGTTGAAAGTTCTTAAATTTAAAATTAGAAGCCTGTACTATCTCTGGTACAACAGCATCATAGTCATAAACATTATCCTGAACATCTAAACATACATTATCATTATCTTTCATATCTTTTTATACCTTTCATTAAATCTCATTATTATTATACTTAATTAAAATTTTTATCGCCATTTAAATTTCAATATATTATAATTTTTATCGAGGTGAAGTGAATGAAAGCAATCTGGTATCAAACATTAATTTATTTACTAATTATGATGATTGGTTATTTATTTAAAAAAATAAAATTACTAAAAGCTACGGATAGCAATGTTCTTGCAACAATCATCATTAATTTAACTTTACCTTGTTTATTCTTTTCTAGTTCCCTTGGCTTTAAATTAAATAGTTTTATTATTTTGATGATGTTGCTAGGTTTAATCGCTAATCTTATCATGCTTGCCATCACTTATCTTTTTACCAGTAAAGAAAAACCATTAGCTAAAGGCGTTTATCTAATCAGTGCTTCAGGCTATGATATCGGTAATTTTATTTTACCTTTCACGATCAGTTTCTTTTCTAGTAATGAAGTAATCTATCTTAGCAGCTTTAATGTGACTAATACGATCATGTGTTTAGGGCTAACTTATGTGTTAGCTTATTATGTGGTTAATCATAAAAATAATTTTACTTGCACTGATTTTTTTAAACAACTATTTTCATCAGTATCTTTAGATGTTTATTTACTAGTTATCTTACTAGCTATTTTTAAGTTACAAATTCCTGATATAGTCATTGATATTACCAAAACAATTGGTTCAATTAATATTGTTTTAGTAATGTTGATGATTGGTTTAAAACTAGATTTTTCTTTTAATAAACAAACAATTAAACCTGTATTTAAAATATTAACTTTACGCCTTATTAGTGCCTTTATTTTAACAGGTATTACTTATTTTTTACCTCTACCCAAACCAATTAAATCAGTTTTAACAATTACCTATTTTGCACCATTAGTTTCCGTATCTTCTATTTACGCCAATAAATTAGGATATCAAGGTGATAGTGTAGCTAAAGCAACATCACTTAGCATTATTATCTCTTTAATTATTAGCAGTATTATATTGAGTATTTAAAAATAGCTAATTAAAAACTAATTAGCTATTTTAACTTGATAATTTTGACTATCTTGGCCAATACAAACTTCCACTTCTCCT
The DNA here is from genome assembly GCF_017889095.1 of Thomasclavelia sp. Taxonomy (GTDB): domain Bacteria; phylum Bacillota_I; class Bacilli_A; order Erysipelotrichales; family Coprobacillaceae; genus Thomasclavelia. Next base: position 6,684 of record NZ_JAGHEW010000123.1, read on the forward strand.
GGTTCTACGACAAATTCCATCATTTCATCCCATATCAGTTTAACTATTATACTTTATTTTTTCTTATCTTTGTTACTATACATAAATGTTCCTACTAATACAGCAACGGTTCCTAGCAAGGTAGCAAAACCCTCAAGACTTTTCCCTAAAAATATCATAGCTAATCCTCCAGTTATACATAAAACAGAAATAATAAATCCAAATTTTTGTCCGGTACTTTTATATCTTATATTGGCATCAATTAATTTATTTTCCATTTTTTGTCGATGTACTGACTGATTCTCAGCCATACATATAAGTCTATTGGCTGAGCCTGATAATATTTTTTCGTACTTTTCTAAATGATTTGGATGTGGGATAGGTCCTGAATACTTTTCTACTTTTTCAGCCACAAATTTTATTACTTGAATTTTTTGGGTATTCGTTAAATTAGATTTATCAATGATTTCAGCTACATCATTAATATCAACCAATCCTTCTTCACTTTCTTCATTGATTTTTACTTTAGATTGTTTGTCTAATATTTCTTTCATAATCATTTATCGATTTATTTAAATCTTTACCAATGCTTTCCCAATCGCTTCTCAATGCTTCCGTATCATTTTTAAAACACAATCTGTCAAAAGTTTCATTTAAGGATAATGGATTTGCTTCCAACAATGAGCCCATTCCTTTTATAAAAGACGAAAAAACAACACCATTGATCATATCTTTCATAAAATCCCTCCTTCTATACATTTATATTAGCACTTATTGTTAGCGAATACCATTGCCAAGAATTCTTTTTACCTATGCATGCATAATTGTTTTCTAAAATAGCCCCGCAATATTAAAATCATTTATGTTGATAACAACTATTGTTTTTTTAAAGTATTTTAATTATATTTTACTTCATAAAAATACCTCCCATTATTCATATACTCCCCAATTTGAAAAATCTCTTTTTTATTTTTTTATTTTTTACAAAAAAAATAGCTAATTGAAAACTAATTAGCTATTTTAACTTGATATACTTGATAATTTTGACTATCTTGACCAATACAAACTTCTACTTCTCCTGGTTCTACGACAAATTCCATCATTTCATCCCAGATAGCAAAGTCATCATATTCCAACTTTATAGTAACTTGTTTAGTAGTATGAGCTGGAATCATTACTTTTTTAAAGCCTTTTAATTCTAGTACTCGTGTAACGATTGAAGCATTTAGATGTTTTAAATATACTTGAATAACATCTTCACCATCGTTGTCACTAAGATTTGTTACTTTTAAATTAATGGTAAAACCATCTTGTTTTAACGATGCGATATTTATTTTATTAGGGAGTAAAATATCATGGTATTTAAAAGTAGCATAACTTAATCCATAACCAAATGGTAATAATGATCCTGATGGTAAATCAACATAATCTTTTTGAGCACCATTATTTTTATGATTATAATAACATGGTATTTGACCAGCATGATAAGGTAAGGAAACAGTTAGATGACCACTAGGGTTATAGTCACCAAATAAAACATCACTAATTCCTAGACCACCTTTAGCACCAGGATAAAAACTAATTAAAACAGCTTTAGAATATTTCATTACATCTGTTAGAACATGAGGACGACCTTGAATTACTACAGTGACAATATTTCGATTAACTTGATATATTTCCTTTAATAATTGATTTTGGTATCCTTCTAATTCTAGTGTCGCTAAATCAATATTTTCACCACAATTCATTTCGTTTTCAAGTTGAATTTTTAAAGCACCATTATTTTCAAACTCATTTTGATATAACCGGGTACTATTACCGCCTAACACTAAAACAACTACATCGGCTTCTTTGGCTTGTTTTAATGTTTTTTCTAAATCTTCAAACTGCTTTAAACGAGTAGTACAACCTAAACTATAGCTTGGAACGTTAAGCGTTTTTTGACAAATCCCCTGATATACCGTAACAATATCCGTTTCTTCTTGAAAAGCGGTATAATCACCCAACTGATTTAAATAGTTATTGGCATTAGGGCCAATGACAGCTATTTTGGCTTTTTTATCTAAAGGTAAAAGATGGTCGTTTTTTACTAAGATTTGTGATTCCTGTGCGCTTTTAAGCAATAAATCATCACTTTCAGGAAATTCATAGTTATTGCGCGGTTTAAATAAACCTAATTTCTCTTTTAATTTTAAAATTCGAATAACTGCCTGATCAATTTCTTTTTCCTCTAGATAACCTTGTTTAACCGCCTGATCCAATTGCAAATAAACATTATCCCATAAACTTAGATCAACACCAGCTCTAATCGCTTTACTGCCCATTTTTAATGGATCTCTATTCATTAATAATAACCGTTCCAATGCTTGACCATCAGCCATAACAATACCATCAAAACCATATTCAGTTCTTAAAATATTAGTTAATAACTGTTTATTGACATGACAAGGAATGCCATCGATTTCATTATAAGCGGCCATTACTGCCTGAACATTTTCTTCAACTGCTGCTTTTACTGGCGGTAAATGAATTTCACGTAATTCTCGTGGTCCAATGATTGCCGCATCAGAGTTATGTCCGCCACTAGCTGCCCCTTGTCCACATAAATGTTTTAAAACCGGCGTTACCCCATTATCATCTTGATTAAAGCCTTTGATTGCTGCTTTGGTCATAGCACTAGTTAAATAAGGATCTTCACTAAAACATTCTTCACTTCTGCCCCAGCGCGGGTCACGTAAAACATCAAAACCCGTAAATAAAGCTAGATTACCGCCTTTACAAGCTAATTCATTACTTACATTTTGCGTGATTTGTTTCATCAAATCAACATTCCAAGATGATCCTATTGCCAAAGAAACTGGGTAAACAGTACTTTTTAAAGCCATGTGCCCATGAACACATTCTTCACTAATTAAATCGGGAATCTTAAATCTAGAATGTTTCTTAATATATTCC